>CAYYJH010000039.1:0-13525 GCA_964472195.1 uncultured Ignavibacteriaceae bacterium
ATCAAAATCGACAGTAAGATAACTCCCTGACTTTGTCAGCACGTCTACGGGTGGCTTTAAACCTCTTAATGCAACCGATACAATCGCAGTCGATAAAGCTCCCGTTCCACAAGCAAGAGTTTCTCTTTCAACACCTCTCTCATAACTTCTTATTTCAATCTCACCATTCTCCTTCGATACAACATCCACAAAATTCACGTTAGCACCTTCAGGCATCAGGTCTTTATGCATTCTTATATTCTGCCCCCACTCCATAATTTCCACGTCGCTCAAACTTTCAACTATGGGCTTTTCTATATCATCTATGAACACGACTATATGAGGAGAACCTACATCAATGTATGATACAGTTAATAAATGCCACCACTCGACAAAGTGTACCTTCAATTTGAACTGCGTTTTTATTCTTAACGGCGGAGGAAACACAACTGCTATCTGTCCTTTATCAAGAATGTTACATTCATATTTATTCGATACTGCTTCTATGATTAATTTATTACTACCCGATAACTTGTTATCGCTTATGTACCTCGCAGTACACCTTAATCCATTCGCACATAGAGCATTTCCCGAACCATCCCTGTTAAAATAATTCATGTGGAAATCACCGATTGTAGACTTCTCTAAAAATATAACACCATCCATATCATGGTTTTCATCTTCGGACATTAATTCAAGGACTTTACCGCTTCTGTGTGAATAAATACTATCGAGATTGTTCAATATTATAAACTTATTTCCTGCACCAGAATATTTCTGAATGGTTTCCATTTTATTATTCATAATTAAATTCTAAAATCCTCCGAAGTTCCCGAATACTCCCCTGTTATTTTTCTCCTTTGTAACTTTTATATCATGCAGGTCAGGAGCCTTTATTCTAATCTCGAGCCTAAATCCCCTGTATGTTCCGGTCGGATACCAGTTGAAATTCATTTCCCACGAATTCAAATCGCGGTATGCTGTAACGTACGGAGCGGAAATCTCTTTGTTTACAAGATCATAACTTGCGGAAAACGTAAACTTCCACTTTTCTGTAGGGCTGAAAGAAATATTCCCCATTAAATTTGACGACTTAACGATTACTGCAGGATTTGTTCTTGTTTCCGAATAATTATAATTTAAACTGCCGGATATAGGAATATTAAACTTTACTTCGTTGTTCCTTCTTTTTTCTTCCTTTTTTTCTATAACTTTCAAAGTATCCTCTGTTTCATTTGTGTTGCCTGTTAATCCTTCTCCACTTGACAATCCGAAATCATACGAAGTAGATAAATTAATATTGAAACTTGTCAGGTCAGCTACTCTTCTCTCCTCATTCCAGAGAAATTTGTTCACCCTTGTATTTTTGTTTTCATCATACTTATAAAAATTAAACCTTGCACTACCCCCGATATTCAGAATACTACCAATCTGAGTCCTGAAGTTTGTATTTAATTCTGACAACTTCAAAGAGTCAGCTGCAAAATTATAAAGAACGGTAGCATCGATGTTAAACAACTGGAATCTATTCTCGGTTGTATCGTTCATCCTGGTTTTCATCTCAAAAAGATTAGCAAGCGTAAAGCTCAAAGACTGCATCTCACCGGTAGGAGCTCCTCCAAAGATTTCTTTTTCAAAAAAGGAATACTTAACTGTATTTCCACTCGCATCTTTGTATGTTCCATAATATCCGTATTTTTCATCTGAGAAATCCGGTCTGTAATTATAAGTTATCGTCGGCGTTATAGTATGCCTTATACCGGTTACATTAAAAATTTTCGGTGTGAATATGCCGATAAATTTTGTATTGAATGAAACACCTGTACTGAAATACCTTACAGCTCTTAAACCATCAACATCTTCAGTGCCTACGGTACTATCGAGAGGATTAAAAGTTTTCACTACTGACTTACCATACCATAGTTCAGTATAATCAAAAAACGGGATTATATTAAAGAAGTCAAACTTTGGTGAGAAATTAATTCTTGCATTATGCTTTGCCCCAAGTCTCCTGTCTTTGTATGTGCTGTCCTGTCCTGTGTAGCCGGTGACAGTCCTGCGTGTTCTGTCATACCTGAAATTTCCTGTATAAGAATAAGAAAGGTACTCGTAGAACTTAAGATTATCTGTTGAGGATAAACTCGATCTAAATGGAAATGATTCTAAACTACGAAAACTTATCGAAGGAATTCTTTCGATGATATCTCCATTTTCTAAATTCTGGTCTCTGTAATAATTAACTGTTAAAGAATATGGGGTTGCTTCCCAATACTTTGTTAAGGTTACATCAGAGACTACATTTTGTCTAAGTAATTCTGACAATTGGTTTGTTGAATTGTTATAATAACTTTTACCACTAACAAAGGATAAATTCCCGATAAGTGAAGTGGTTGGATTTATTTGCTGTTGATGATCTAAATTCAAAGCCCATTCATCTGAAACCTGCCTGTCAACATCTCCCTCTTCTCCCAACCTGATTCTCGAATAACCTCCCTGAAAACTCCCGCTAAAATTATATTTCAGAACATAACGGAATCTGGTATTAAGATTAACTCTCCCTTTTGAAAACCAGCTTCCTGTTAAAGATAAATCCACATAATCATTTATTGCCCAGAAATATCCAAAATCAGAAAAGTACATTCCGTAAGTAGCATCATCCCCATATGTTGGTGTAATAATACCCGAAGATCTTCCGCTCTTGTTCGGAAAGACTGCCAAAGGTATCCAGAATACCGGAACTCCTTCTATGAAAAGAAAAACCGATTGAGCAATAACTTTATCTTTTGGAATGATTTTCATTTTAGGAGAAAAGAAAAAATACTCGGGGTCTTCTCTATCGGTCGATGTCGTATACAATCCATTTTTTATAAAGTAAACTTCCGGGGTAACCTTCTTTATCTTTTCACCGAAATAATAGCCCACATCAGCTTCTGAAAAACCCATCGATATGCTGCCTCTCTGGGTTTTGAAATTATAAGTAAGCTTTGCACCCTCATATTTTTCATCTCCCTGATACATTAAAGGCACCTGAACAAATTTTCCACTTTCCGCGGAATCGGGGATTCCGAATGCTTCAAGAAATTCTGTTTCCCTGTCAACGACAATTATCCCGGCGTTCAGCTTAAGGTCTTTGTACGTCAACTCAGATTGATCGAACAAGAACATTTTATTTTCTTTTAGATCGAAGACGACGGAATCATTCGCTGAATAGTTTATAACATCATCTATATCCGATTTTACCTGTCTTGTTGTATCTATAACATACTCAAGTGAATCAGGAACATCTAATGTGTCAGAATCATTCACCTGGGAAAAAACAAATGAGCAGTTAAAGAAAATAATTAATATGAATGCATACTTTAGCAAACGAAATAATTATACTTATTGTCGGATTATTGTTTTAAATAAATATAATTTAGGAAATGAAATGGGGAATTAAAGTAGAAAAAAATGTAAAGACTATTCTATTACAATCTCATCGGGGAGCTCGTTTATATCATCTTCTTTCACCGGAAACTCTTTCACAAGAATATCACCTATATTCGTTATGCAATCTATTAAACCATTTTTATAGTGCTCGTTTGAAAAAGCTCTGGATAATTCAGCAGATAATTTCGACCATGTGTCTTCGGAAATTTTTTTGTTAATACCTTCATCGGCAACTATTTCAAATTTTTTCTCTTTGAACAATACAAAAATCAACACTCCCGTTTTATCCCTGGTATTATCCATACCTAATTTATAAAATTCATGTAAAGCTATTTCCCGTGTTGAGTATTTTCTTTCGTGAAAACCTCTCTTTAATTTAATGCAAAGGCGAATCTCCCCGGAAGTTTTATCTTCGACATTAGATATTTCATTTTGAATATCTTCGAGGTCATCTTTGGATAAGAATTTTTTAATATAATTTATTGGCATAAGACTTTTTTTATAAATTAATTTATTTTACCAGCTGCCGCTAGCGCCGCCGCCGCCGAAAGAACCGCCGCCGCCCGAAAATCCACCGAAGGAGCTTCCACCGCTCGACCAACCGCTGCCGCTGCCCCAGTTAGACCAGCCGCTGCCGGAACGCCCTTTTTTTGAATACATACCTCTTCCAAATCCAAATAGACGCTGCAATATCGAAAAGAGTATTCCCATAAAGATAAAACCAAAAATAATTACAACGAATATCGGAAGTCCAAAACAACAACCAGGTGAAAAGCCTCCAGGAGAATCTTCATCGGCTTTATATTCACCTTTCGTGGCTAAAATTATTGCATCGACTCCTTTATTTATTCCCTCTGCATACTTACCAGCTTTGAAACTCGGAGTTATCTCATTTCTGATAATCTTGTTAGCTAACGCATCGGGTAATGCTCCTTCTAAGCCATACCCGACTTCTATTCTTAATTTCCTGTCATTTTTAGCAATGAGTAATAATATTCCATTATCCCTGTCTTTTTTTCCTATCTTATTTTCCTCAGCAATTCTGACCGATACATCTTCAATAGGTTCGCCTTCAAGTGATGGAATCATATACACAACAAACTGATTCGTAGTTTCCTTATCAAAATCCACCAGTTTTTTCATTATCGAGTTAATCTCAGCAGTGCTTAATGTACTTGTTTCATCTACAACATACTTCTTGAGTTGAGTTGGATTTTGGGATAGTGACCTGGATTTGCCAGTCTGGGAATTAAGCAGCACTGGAAAAACAAGAAGAAATATTAATAAAAAATATTTTACCCTCGAAATGTTCAAAATTTTGTCAAATTTAATACTATGATTTAAATTGTTAAAATTCAAATAAAATTAAAACATAAAAAATCAGATTAAAACAGAAAGGAACATATAAAAAAAGCGATCTATAAAAATACAGACCGCTTACATTAAATATAGAATTTGGGCTTAGCCACCAGCTAATCTTACTATTTCTCTATCGGTTTCTTCCATCGGTAAGAAAGTGTATCTTTTCTCAATAGCCGCCCTGTTAATTTCATCAAGGATATCAACCATTAAATTATATTTCATTCCCCTGGAAAATTTAAGTAACAGCAATAAATTATCATTTGCTGCATACAGAGCTTCAAGCTTATTCTTCATATCTTTAAATTCAACAAACTCTGGTGCCTGTTCGGAACCATCAGATTTACCAAGAGAATAATAAATATTTCCTTGATCAGAAACACGTATGAAAAGAACATTACCCATATCAACTTTTACTTTATCCTTTTCTTCACCCTTAGGAAGGTTAATCTGCATCACCTGCGGTGTTGCCAAAGTTGTTGTAAGCATAAAAAAGGTTAACAGAAGCATAATAACATCCACCATAGGTGTCATATCGATACGGACACCTATTTTTAATCCTTTTCCCCGTTTCTTTTTATGTCGATCCGCTGAGGAAGCCTGAGCTTCTTCACCGCCGCCGCCTGCCATAATTTATATCTCCTCTGTTTTTATGAATTTAAAAGTTTTGTTAATTTAATTTTATTCTTCTGATTCTTCACCTTCTTTTTCAAACTTATACGTAGTTACGAGTGAGAATCTTGTATTTCTTGTTTCTTTTAAAGAAGCCATAAGATCCTCAACAATTCCGAAATTTGTATCTTTATCACCTTTTAGTACGATTCTGAAATCTGATTTGTTATCAGTCATATTTTTAAGCGTCAGCCTTAAATCGGTGAGAGTCTTTTCAAACTGTGCTTTATTTAGAATAACAACTTTCCTCCTGAAATCTTTATTACCAACTTTACCTGTTTCTTCAATTTCACTCTTACTTGTTGAATCCGGATGATATAAGCCAATAGCAAACCTGTCACCAAAAACTTCCTGCCTCACAAGATAATTATCCACGTCTACAAAAATATCCCCGGCAGGTGTTAAAGTAATAGTCATAATATCTTTATCCGGAAGTTTTGTAGAATCTGTATTGAAAGATTTTGGCAATGATACTTCGACTGCTTCGGATTCAACAGATTTGAAAGTTGCTGTAAGCATAAAGAACGTAAGCAAAAGCATGATGACATCGACTAAAGGCGTCATATCTATTCTTATACCGGGTTTTTTTATTGATCTTGGTTTTTTCATATAACAATATTTTAACGTTCTTTAACTAATTACAATTAATTAAAAATTATTTTGATTTAATCGCCAGTATCTGAAGCATATTATAAGAAGCTTCATCAATCATATAAGTAATGTTACCTACTTTTGTAACGTAAAAGTTATATGAGATTGTTCCCACGATTGCGCCAAAAAGACCGCCAGCAGTATTAATAAGAGCTTCGGAAATACCAGCTGAAAGTTCAGCAGCATTTGGAGTACCAGCCGTAGCTAATGCCTGGAAGGCTCTGATCATTCCAACTACGGTTCCGAATAATCCAACAAGTACAGATACTGCTGCGATTGTTGATAGAGCGACTAAGTTTTTTTCTAACAATGGAACTTCAAGCATCATAGCTTCCTCTATCGCCCTGGATACTTCTTCTAACTTCTTGTCCGCGTCCATTGAGTTATCCGGGACAAGAACTTGATACCTTTCGAGTCCTTGTTTGATGATATTAGCAATTGATCCGCGTTGTTTATCACAAAGAGCAATTGCATCTTCAATATTTCCGTCTTGTAAGGATAATTGAACTTTTTTCAAGAATGGTTCAATAGCGCTTTTTCCTTTTGCTTTTGTTAACGAAAGTTGCCTTTCAATTGTGAAAGTTATAACCATAATACTGAGAGTCATAAGAGCTATGACAACCGGTCCACCTAAATAAATAGCACCCATTATGTTCGCTGGAGTAAGCTTTTCGGGTGATTTAAAGTTTGCTGCATTTCCAAAAACTAGATAATAAATCAAAGCGGACACTAATAATGCTACCAATATTAACACAGTGATGAAAACAGATTGTTTCATTTAATTCGGACCTCCAATTACTTTTAAATTATGAGATTATATTTAATTAAAAAATTCTTAATAATGAATTTTATGTAGAAATTATGAAAAACTTGAAACTGCTTCTTCCAGATTCTCGAATGAATCGAAAATCAATGCGAGCTTTGTTATCACAAATAAATTTTCTAAATTCTTATTTAAATTACATAACTTGATTTTGCCTTCTCTCTTGGTATAATTAGCATGAGCAGAAATCAGCACCCCTAATGCAGTACTGTTCAAATACAAAACTTCACTTAAGTCAATTACAAGTTTCTTATTGTCAGCTTCGGAAAGTTTTTTTATCGTATCCCTGAGGTCATCTGTTTCGTCTCCTCCAACAAAATTACCTTTAGGTACAACCACAATTATTCCTTTGTCTTTTATTTCAACCTTTATTTTTGAGGACATGATTTGATGATTTTAAATGTGAAAAATATACTTTTATTATTAAAATTGCAATTAATTAAAATGGAATCCTTTTAAAATTTTTATGGTTCAAAATAAGGATATGATTCTGTTCTTGTTTTATAATATCATTTTGTCAGAAGCTCAACTGAATATTCAGAGATGTCAACTCATTTTGGATAAGATATCTTTATTTATTTCTTCAATCTCACCAATACCTTTTACTGTCAGTACATTGTTATAAGAGTTCTTATAATAATCTAAAACTGGTTCGGTTAAATCCGCATACACTTTAAGTCTGTTTCTAACAGTTTCCTCAGTATCATCCTTCCTACCTCTAAGTAAAAGTCTTTTTACCAGTTCATCTTCATCAGCTAATAAAAATATTACTTTGACTTCTTTGAAATTCAATTCTTCAAAAATTTTCGCCAGGGCTTTTGCCTGCTCTATCGTTCTGGGAAAACCATCCAGTATAAAACCGCCCTCTATGCTATTATTGATTAAAGATTCCTTCACGATACCTATCATAATATCATCCGGAACAAGCTCTCCCCTGTTAATAATGTCTTTTGCTTTCAAACCAAGTTCAGTTTCCTTTGAAACAGCTTTTCTTAAAACATCACCTGTTGAAAGATGATATAAGTTTAATCTTTTCGATATCAATTCTGCCTGAGTTCCCTTGCCTGCCCCTGGAGGACCAAATATTATTATCTGATACATGCTCATTTATAAGATTTTTATTTTATTAATATTTTTTAAAAAAAATTTAATTAAGAACCGCAAGCTGACCGCATGCGGCATTTATGTCAACTCCGCTGCTCGATCTCAAATTAACGGGAATCTTCTTTGATTTTAATTTTACAATAAAATCATTTAATCCAAAATTTAAAAGTGAAATATCATTACGCTCGCTTATTTTTCCCTTGTCCAAATTATTAAATACATCAAGAGGTTTATTCAAATGAAAATCAATCTGATGAAAAGGGATTATGTTAAAATTACACGGAACCATCTTTGATAGTTTCTCAAGCCGCTTTATATCATCATCACTGTTATTAATTCCATTAAAATAAATATACTCATAAGTAATTTTATTTCTAAGCTTTTTATAATAATAACCAAGCTCATTATAAATATCCGGTAACTTATTATTAGCAGAAATTGGAATAATGCTTTCACGAATTCCGTTGTCGGTTGAATGAAGCGAAAAAGCAATTTTTATATTTCTTAATTTTTGATTTTCTTTTTTGGATAAATCATCAGCAAATTTTTTAATCTTATTTTTTAAACCAATAGTAGAAACCGTAATCCTCCTTGATGAAATGTTCAATCCATCTTTGCTTGTAAATATAATCAAAGACTTCATCAGATTATTATAATTCAAAAAAGGCTCCCCCATTCCCATGTAAACTAAATTTGTCGGTGCTAATCCGGTAGCTTTGACCACTTCATAAACCTGACTAATAATTTCGCCGGAATCGAGATTTCTTTTCAAACCCATCTTTCCAGTTGCACAAAATTCACAACCGACATTGCAGCCAACCTGAGTCGAGATACATATTGTGTGTCTGCCCTTTTCAGATATCAAAACGGTTTCAATCTTTAGTTTTTCCTTGCTGTTTTTTTTATCAGGTTCCGGAAGCATAAAAAGAAATTTTTTAGTATTATACTTTTTCGAATCACTTATAAGTAAGGTTGACAAAGATCTAATAGTGAAATTCCCGGAAAGTTTTTCCCTAAGAGCAAATGGAATAGCTTTTATATCTTTAAAATTAAAAATATGTTTTTGATGCAGAGACGTAAATATTTGCTTAGCTCTGTATTTTTCTTCCTTTAGTTCCTTAACGATTAATTCTAATTCGGGAAGGGCATAATTAAGAATGTTTCTTTTCATTGGAGGAATAAATTATTAAATTTATTTCTTTAATACTATGAACAAGGATACTGATTAATTTTTAAACTCCGGATTCATAATAAAACATTTTATATTTTCATTTTTAGGTCAATAGAAAATCTTATGAGAACTTTTTAAATTCAAAAAAACATACAAAATCTTTATTTAATCTCTTAATAAAATTTTCTATCTTAAGCTTACTTTAGTCATAACCAAAAACAATACTATCCAATTTAAATTATCTTTGAAGAAATGCCTTTAGATTTATCGTTGTTAAATCCTGCTCAAAAAAAAGCAGTCCAAGAAATTGAGGGTCCGTGTATGATAATCGCGGGAGCCGGCAGCGGTAAGACAAGAGTTCTCACTTACAAAATCGCACATCTTATTGAATCTGGAATTAGTCCGTTCGAAATTCTCGCTCTAACTTTTACAAACAAAGCTGCGAATGAAATGAAAGAAAGAATTTCCAAATTAGTAAAAGGAAATTCAGAAAAGATTTGGATGGGAACATTCCACTCAATGTATGCAAGAATTTTAAGAATCGAAGCAGAGAAAATCGGATTCACCAGAAACTATACTATCTATGATACAGAGGATTCGGTTCACCTGATAAAGCAGATAATGAAAGACAACGGTATCTCAACAGAAAACACAAATCCAAAAAGTGTTCAAGCTGTTATAAGCAATCTAAAAAATAAATTAATCTTACCGCTTGAATTTTCAAATCTAATAAAAACCCCATTCGATAAGATCATCAATTCAGTTTATGACGATTACCAGAAGAGTTTATTAAAAAACAACTGTATGGATTTTGATGACCTGCTGATAAAACCAATCGAATTATTTAAAAGATATCCCGATGTACTTAAGAAATATCAGGAGAGATTTAAATTTATTCTCGTTGATGAATATCAGGATACAAATAAAGCTCAATATATCCTAATAAAACTTTTAGCAGATAAATATAGAAATGTCTCAATAGTCGGAGATGATGCACAATCTATCTATAAATGGAGAGGAGCTGAGATACAGAATATATTCGACTTCGAGGATGATTTTAAAGAATGTAAGGTATTTCGTCTTGAACAAAACTACAGGTCAACAAAAAACATACTAAATCTTGCGGATGATGTAATTAAAAAGAATAGGAAACAAATAACCAAAAATCTCTGGACAAACAACACTGACGGTGAGTTGATACATCTTATTGAAACGATGACCGATAAAGATGAATCGTATCGAATAGCAAAGTACATTTCAGAAGAGATCCAAAAGAAAAAACTGAACTTTAAAGATTTTGTAGTATTATACCGTACGAACGCACAATCCAGAACTCTGGAAGAATCATTGAGACACAATGGAATACCTTATATTATCGTTGGGGGGGTTAGATTTTATCAAAGGAAAGAAATTAAAGATATTCTAAGTCATTTTAAAATAATAGTAAATCCAAATGACAATGAATCTATGATAAGGGTTCTTGGTCTTAAAAGCGGAATAGGTAAAAGTACTATTGACAAACTACTAACTATAGCTGAAAAAGAAGATAAACAACTATTCGATATACTGAAAAATATTAAAGATTGTGAAGAGTTCAGCAATAGGATAAAAAATCTACTCATCGAGGTTTTAAATTTAATATACAAGTACCAATATCTAAAAGATGAAATAAATTTATCCGAAGCAGTCAGAGGAATAATAGATGAAATCGGTATTCTTAGAAATCTGCGTCTAGAAAATACTATCGAAGCCGATGAAAGAATGAATAACATTGAAGAACTTATTTCTGCTGTTGCAGAATATTCAGACTCTACGGAAGATCCGAGATTAGAAAATTTCTTACAGCAGATATCTCTCGTTGCCGACATCGATGAAGTAGACAATCAAAAAAATGCCATAACATTAATGACTATACATTCGGCTAAAGGACTTGAATTTCCGGTTGTTTTTATAACAGGACTTGAAGAAGGTCTTTTCCCGGTAAGCGGTTCAATGACGAGCGAAGAGGAAATGGAAGAAGAAAGACGATTGTTCTATGTTGCAATAACTCGAGCCAAGCAAAAATTGTATTTACTTTTTGCTAACCAGAGATATAGATTTGGAATACAATCATACCAAATGAAATCAAGATTTCTTAGAGAAATTTCAGAAGATATATTAAACTCTAATATAACTATCGAAGGACTGAAATTTAACGGAAATCGAAAATCAACAAAAAAGAAAAATTTCCGTGAAAGTAAAGCCAAGGCAATTCGTTATGAATTTTATAACAGGAAAAGACACAACAAAGAATATATTGAATCAAACGATAAATTCCCTGATATAAAAAAGGGTGTTGCTGTAAATCATAATACTTTTGGTAAAGGTACAGTTATTTCAACTTCGGGTAGAGGACTTGATAAACGAGCTGAGATATATTTTGAAGATGTTGGGTTGAAAAAAATTGTTTTAAAATATGCGAAGATGAGAGTTGATGATTAACATTTAGAATTTTCTTTAATACATTTCTAAACATCATACACACTGGGTCCACCATTTGATTCCTCATCATCAAGAAAAGCCAGAACAACACTAAATTATCCCCTGAATTTGATTTTTAAAAATAGTAATTTCATAAACTTGTTTAAAAATGAAGAAATAAAAAAATCATAAAAATGTAAGGAGTTACTTTGAAAGATATTAATAATTATTCGGACGAAACAAAATCCGTTCATGCTGGAATAACCGAGAATGAACATTTAGCTGTAGTTCCACCGATCTACCAAACATCAACATTCAAGTTTTATAACACCGAACACGGTGCTAAATTGTTTGCATCCGAAGAAGAAGGCTATATTTATACGAGAATGGGAAATCCCACGATAGAAGCTCTGGAAGAATCAATCGCTGTACTTGAAGGAGGGTATAAAAGTCTTGCGTGTGGAAGCGGTATGGCAGCAATTCATACTGTATTTGCAGCACTGCTGCAAAAAGGTGATCATGTAATTTGTTCACATGCAGTATATGGACCAACGACGACTTTACTGGAAAATATATTTTCTAAATTTGGTATTGAAACAACATTTGTCGATTCAAGCTTAACAAAAAATGTCGAAAATGCATTCAAGAGTAATACTAAGGTTGTATATATAGAATCACCCGGTAACCCGACGATGTGTATTTCTGATATTAAAGAAATATCCGAGTTGTCTCATAAAAAAGGTGCACTTGTTGTAGTCGATAATACATTCATGAGCCCGATCTTACAAAAACCATTTAAACTCGGCGTAGATGTAGTACTTCACAGCTTAACAAAATTTTTAAACGGACATGCGGATGTTGTTGGTGGTGTTATCATTGCAAAGGATGATCAAAGCTATCAAAGTTTTAGAAAAACTCTGAACCTTCTTGGCGGGACTATAAACCCTTTTAATGCTTTCCTTGTACACAGGGGAATAAAAACACTTGCAATTCGAATGGAAAGACATTCAAAAAATGCACTAAAGATAGCAGAATATCTTGAGAAACATCCTAAGATAGAATGGGTAAGATATCCCGGGTTAAAATCCCATCCACAATATGAAATTGCTAAAAAACAAATGTATGGCTATGGCGGAATGATTAGTTTTGAATTAAAAGGTGGAATAGAAGCGGGTAGGATTTTAATGAATAATGTTCAACTTTGTGTATTAGCAGTTAGCCTTGGAGGAGTAGAAACTCTAATTGAACACCCTGCATCAATGACGCATGCCAGTATGGGAAAGGAGCTTCGGTTAAAAGCCAACATTACGGATGGATTAGTACGTTTGTCAGTTGGAATTGAAAATGCAGATGAGATAATTTTAGACTTAGAACAAGCTTTAGAAAAAATATAATTGTTTAAAAAAACATAATCTTTATATCTGGAATCCCTGTATTTGCCATTAGTGTATTTCATTAAATTCATAAGATTTGTATTATTGTAAGGTTTTAAAAAACAGCTAAAACAAAATAGAGAGTTGCTCGAGTGGTTGATGAGGCACGCCTGGAGAGCGTGTGGGCGGGTAACCGTCTCGTGGGTTCGAATCCCACACTCTCTGCAAAATATAATCAGACAGGTTTTAACCTGTCTTTTGTTTTTAAAAATTGACCCGGAGAAGTTCCGGAGTGGTTTGCTTTTGACACTCCTTCGGAGGAACGAGGCGGTCTTGCTCCGTGAGAGTACCTTTGGAAAAACTGGTATAGCTAAAATAAGTTTTACTTTTGTAATATAATAAATAAAAATGGAGAGGTGGCAGAGTGGTTGAATGCCCCGGTCTCGAAAACCGGTATAGCCATAAGGTTATCGAGGGTTCGAATCCCTCCCTCTCCGCAATTTC
>CAYYJH010000039.1:13625-15970 GCA_964472195.1 uncultured Ignavibacteriaceae bacterium
TTTTAACAGGAAACC
Organism: uncultured Ignavibacteriaceae bacterium; assembly: GCA_964472195.1. Classification (GTDB taxonomy): domain Bacteria; phylum Bacteroidota; class Ignavibacteria; order Tepidaquicellales; family Tepidaquicellaceae; genus BS750m-G4. The sequence continues at coordinate 13,641 of CAYYJH010000039.1, forward strand.
ATTAGGTTATCGTGGGTTCTGCCGCAGGCATCCCTTCGGGAGAATCCCTCCCTCTCCGCAATTTCATATCTGATAATTTTTTAAATAATTTCCAGTTGTCAATTTTGAATATTATTACATAAAATATTCAAAATGAAATATGAACTGAATAAATACATTACACCTTTCCCTTTTAAAAAACTAACTCCACAATAAAACCTGATATTTATACCACATCTATAAAACAATAATCTGTGTTTCTTTTTTCCTCAAAAAGTTAAGAATGTGTGTATTTATTCTACACTTTTTTATATTTAAAAAAATAATCTAAAAAAAAACAAGAATTTATTCACTGGCACACAATTTGTAATCTATAATTATATAATAATCATATAATATATCGTCATTCTTAAAAATTCATTAATTAACTTTCAATAACATAAAAAATAAGATATGAAAAAGATAATACTTACTGTTTTAATTTTGGTATTGGGCTTTTCTTTTGCTTATCCTCAACCCCAGCCAAAAATAATTAACCAGCCTGTAACACCTCATATGATGTCTCATGACCCTGAATTTGCAACAGACTCAACTGTAGCAACAGGCTTGAATGTTGTTGGTAATGGATTATACGTTTATCTGTCTGTTGTAAACAGATTAGATACATCTGCAATCCAGAATGCTACATGGACATTCAACATGAAACCAACAGGGTCTAGTGCTACATTCGTTACGATACCAACCCTTGGTTGGGTAAAATTCCGAACGGATGTTAAAGGATTATATGAGGTTAAATGTGCAATAACAACAAGTACAGGTTCCGCCGATACCACATTGAAGATATTCGCCAGCGACTGGGTCGGTGTAGGCAATTTTCAGGGTGTACCGGCAGCATTTCCAAATTGTATGACCTGCCACGCAGGTATGCCTGCATTCTTAAGCATCTTTAACAGATGGAAAGAAAGCGGTCATGCGAACATGTTTAGATATAATATAGATAGTGGTGCAGCCTATTATGGAACAGGTTGTTTCCCATGCCATACTACTGGTTACGACCACAGTCTATGGAATGATAATCATGGTTTCGATGATGTAGCCCGCACTCTTGGATGGAATTGGGCAAATTTTTCTCCACCACACCCGGGCGTCTGGGATACACTTAAAACTATGTATCCTTCACTTGTTGCATTTGCCAGCATAGGTTGTGAGAACTGCCACGGTGCTGGAAGTGAACATGCTAATGGCGGCGATACAACAAAAATTCAGATTTCCTATGATGCCGGTGTTTGTGGCTCTTGCCACGATGAACCCTGGAGACACGACATATACGCAATGTGGGAAAACTCAAAACATAGCGAAATGCCATGGACAAACTCAATAGCTCAAGGACCGACTAACCCATCTTATATGACAAACAGTCTTGGTAACTGTATAAGATGTCACTCAGGTGAAGGTTTTATAAACCTTACTTATGAGAGAGGAACAAATACAGAAGGGATGAAAGAAGCGGATCTAACACAAAACGGATGCCAATCCTGTCACGATCCGCACGGAAATACACCTACAGGACACCAATTGAGAACCATACCAGCTGATACACTGGCAAATGGAGTTTCATACGGTGATCTTGAAGAAGGTAAAATCTGCGTTACGTGTCACATGGCAAGAAGAGATGTGAACGTTTATACACAATCAAATGTCAGTTCCTCACATTGGGGTCCGCATCACTCACCACAAGGCGATGTCCTCATTGGTACAAATGCTGGGACATTCGGAATTCCGTATATAACCGGTTCTCATAAAAATATCGAAGGTGGATGTGTTGGCTGTCATATGGCGGAAACAACAGACACAGGTACGGTAACAAGAGATAAAGTTGGCGGTCACACATGGAATCTTCACTATGAATCTACAAATTACGACCATGTAACAGGATGTCTTTCCTGTCACCCCGGAGTAACAAGCTTTGATGATTTCATCGCACCAGCAGATTATGATGGAGATAATACAATTGAACCTTGGCAAAAAGAGGTTGAAGGATGTCTTACAAATTTAAGAATAGCACTTCCACCGGTTGGGTTAGACTCATTAAACTGGCATCTTATCGCAGCAGACTCCAACAACGTGACCTTGCGGAAAAGATACTGGAATTACCTATTAATTGAAGATGACCTGAGTAAAGGTATGCATAATCCATTCTTTGTAATAAATGTCCTTTTGAATTCAATAAATGTGGGCATTACTCAAAACGGCACAGAAATTCCTGAAAGATTCGATATGTCACAAAACTATCCGAATCCTTTCAACCCATCGACTAAGATTGATTTTTCCGTACCAAGAAGTTCGATAGT
>CAYYJH010000039.1:16070-25341 GCA_964472195.1 uncultured Ignavibacteriaceae bacterium
TTTTTTATTATCAATTCTTCCTGAACTTAACGACCTTATTCATTTTTAAAATTAATATTACTCATTGAGTTTTATCGAAGTTTATTTAATAAACTTATTTCAAGTTAGAACTCTTCTTATTTATCACAGATATATTTACATAAATGAGTTATATTATAAAAATCAAATCTACTAACAACTTTATATGCCATCCGAAAAATATGAAACTAAACTAATACTCGAAGACGGAGCAATCTTTGAGGGCATTCCTTTTGGTTCAAAAAAGGAAGTTGCCGGCGAAGTAGTTTTTAACACTGGAATGATTGGTTATCCGGAAAGTCTTACCGATCCATCTTATAAGGGACAAATATTAGTGCTTACGTATCCCTTAATTGGTAATTATGGAATACCACCCAATGAAAAAGAAGATAACCTATTAAAATATTTCGAGTCGGATAAAATTCAAATTCAGGGTTTGATTGTCTCTAATTGTTCCGATTCATACTCCCACTGGAACGCACAAAAGTCTTTATCAGAATGGATGAAGGAACATAATATCCCCGGCATTACAGGTATAGATACAAGAGAACTGACTAAAATAATCAGGGAAAAAGGAACATTACTCGGAAAAATTGTTACCAATCAGAACTGTATCTCATTTGAAGATCCCAACGAGAGAAATCTTGTTTCAGAAGTTAGCATTAAAGAACCCGTTGTCTTTGAAGGGGGGAGGAAGAAAGTCATTATTGTAGATTGCGGTACTAAAAATAACATAATACGTGCATTCCTTAGAAGAAATTTTACTGTGTTATGGGTTCCATGGGATTACGATTTTTTAAAGGAAAAATCAAATGGTATCATCATATCAAGCGGTCCTGGAAATCCCAAAAAATGTAATATAACAATTGATAACGTTACGAGAGCTTTAGAAAAAAACATCCCTATTCTTGGAATCTGTCTTGGTTCACAAATTTTAGGATTAGCAGCCGGTGCAAATACTTATAAATTAAAATACGGTCACAGAAGTCAGAACCAACCCTGTATAGAATCAGGAACAAAGAGATGTTACATTACGGTTCAGAATCATGGTTATGCAATCGATTCCAACACACTACCCCAAGACTGGCGTGAATGGTTTTACAATAATAATGACAGTACAAACGAAGGTATTATACACATTTCAAAACCTTTCTTTGGAACACAATTTCATCCTGAAGCATCACCCGGACCGGATGACACTGAATTTTTGTTCGATATGTTTTTGAGGGCAATGAAGTAATGAATCTGATAACAACGAAATACAAGAAAATTCTGATAATAGGCTCTGGTGCAATACGTATTGGTCAAGCAGGAGAGTTTGATTATTCTGGCAGCCAGGCAATTAAAGCTCTAAAGGAAGAAGGTATTCAAACAGTTCTGATTAATCCGAACATTGCAACAATTCAAACTTCGGATCACTTTGCGGATATAGTATATTTTGTCCCGATTGATGGATACTTTGTCCAAAAAGTAATAAAAAAAGAAAAGCCCGATGGTGTGTTACTTGGTTTCGGCGGACAAACAGCATTAAACGTCGGGATTGAATTAGTCAAGCAAGGTGTTTTCAAAAACAACAATGTAGCAATATTAGGGACTCCTGTCGAAGCTATTCAAAATACAGAAGACAGGGATTTATTCGTAAAAAAATTAAATGAGATAAATTTAAAATCCCCTGTGAGCAAAGCTGTAGCAAGTGTAGAAGAAGCTATTGAAGTTGCTAAAAGTATCGGTTACCCTGTAATGTGTCGTGTTGCGTATGCACTGGGAGGACTGGGTTCCGGTGCAGCTTATAATAAAAACGAACTTGAAGAACTTACCAGGAAAGCTTTTTCTTTCACTGAACAAATTTTAATAGAAGAATATTTCGGGGGTTGGAAAGAACTCGAATATGAAGTTGTAAGGGATAGTTATAACAACTGCATTGTAGTATGCTCAATGGAAAATATGGACCCGATGGGTATTCATACAGGAGAAAGTATAGTCGTAGCACCTGTACAAACCCTAACTGCATCAGAGAACTTCAAACTGAGAGCACTGTCAATTAAAGTGATCAGGCATCTTGGAATTGTAGGTGAATGTAACATACAGTTTGCTCTCAATCCTAAATCCGAAGACTACAGAATAATAGAAGTTAATGCAAGATTAAGTCGAAGCTCAGCACTCGCTTCAAAAGCTACCGGTTATCCTTTGGCGTTTATCGCTACAAAATTAGCTTTAGGTTACAGCTTAACAGAAGTGAACAATATCATCACAAAGGAAACATCGGCGTGCTTTGAGCCAGCTTTGGATTATATCGTTCTTAAGCATCCAAGATGGGATTTACAAAAATTCAGGAAAGTTACTCAAAGCCTGGGATCTGAGATGAAATCAGTCGGAGAAGTTATGGCAATTGCCCGCTCCTACGAAGAGGTTTTACAAAAAGCGATAAGAATGCTGGACGTAGGTATGAAAGGAGTTGTTTGCAATGACCTCGAATTCGATGATCTAGAAAAAGAATTAAAAGAACCAACCGATAAAAGAATATTTGCTATTGCAGAAGCAATAAGAAGAGGATTTACGATTGAGAAAATTCATAAGCTTTGCAAAGTTGACGCGTGGTTTCTTTATAAGATAAAAAATATAATTGATACTGAAAATAAACTGCAAGAATTTGGTCTTGATAATTTACCTGCTGCACTTTTTAAAGATGCGAAACAAAAAGGTTTTTCAGATCAGCAAATAGCGATGATTACAGGTAGTGATGAATTTTCGGTTAGAGAGAAACGAAAAAGTTTGAACATCCTTCCGTATGTTAAACAGATAGATACTTTAGCTGCTGAATACCCAGCCAAGACAAATTATTTGTATTTTACTTATAATGGTCGAGCAGATGATCTTGATTTCAAAGATAAAAACGAGGTCGTGATTATCGGCAGCGGGGCTTACAGGATTGGGTCTTCGGTTGAGTTTGACTGGTGTTGTGTTAATTCAGTAATAACTTTGAGAAATCTGGAATACCAAACGATAATGATTAATTGTAATCCGGAAACGGTAAGTACAGATTATGATATTTGCGACAAACTTTATTTTGATGAGTTAACTTTTGAAAGAATACTGGATCTTTATGAAAAAGAGAATCCACTGGGAATTATAATTTCGATGGGTGGTCAAATCCCAAATAATCTTGCACTGCCGTTGAATAACGCAGGTGTTAAAATCCTGGGCACATCTCCCAGAAGCATCGATATGGCAGAGAACAGGAATAGATTTTCTCAACTATTAGATAAATTTGGAGTTGACCAACCAGAATGGAGGGAATTAACTAATATTGAAGATGCTGAAAATTTTGCAGAAAAAGTTGGCTATCCTGTACTGGTTAGACCGAGTTACGTTCTGAGCGGAGCAGCAATGAGCATTGCACTGAGTAAAAATGAGTTAGAAGAATATTTGAAGAAAGCATCCGACATTAGCCAGAAGTACCCTGTTGTCATTAGTAAGTTTATAACCGATGCAAAAGAAATAGAAATTGATGCGGTCGCAAAAGAAGGTGAACTCTATTGTTATGCAATCTCAGAACATGTCGAAAATGCAGGTGTTCATTCGGGAGATGCAACACTGGTGTTGCCTCCACAAAGAACATATCTGGAAACGATGAGAAGGATTAAATTCATCGCTAAAAAGATCGCAAAATCTTTAAAAATAACCGGTCCCTTCAATATACAGTTTATAGCCAAGGATAATGATGTAAAGGTGATAGAATGTAATTTAAGAGCCTCAAGAAGTTTTCCTTTTGTTTCAAAAGTTTTTAAGCTAAACTTTGTTGATTTAGCCACAAAAGTTATCATGAGAAAAGAAGTTCCCAGGATAGATAAGTCATCTTTTGATTTGAATTATGTTGGTGTAAAGGCTCCCCATTTTTCTTTTACCAGGCTGAAAGGTTCTGACCCAATTTCTGGTGTTGAGATGGCATCGACAGGAGAGGTCGCATGCCTGGGAGACGATTTTAATGAAGCATTTTTAAAAAGCCTTATGTCTGTCGGTTTTATACTTCCTAAGAAAACAATTTTACTATCCACAGGTCCAATAGACAGCAAAGCAGAATTTCTGAAGAGTACAATAATTCTTGAACAAATGGGATTTAAATTCTACGCAACAAAAGATACAGCAGAATTTATGTCAGACAATGGAATTAATGCGGAGGTTTTATACATGCCACTGGAAAATAAAGAACCTAACACATTAACATACATTACCAACAAAAAAATAGATTTGGTAATAAATATGCCACAAAACATCGAAAAAGAAGAACTCGAAAATGATTATCTCATTCGACGAAAAGCTGTTGATTTCGATGTTCCTTTAATCACAAATCTACAACTTGCAAAAAGATTTGTTGAAGCACTCAACCGAACACATATAAAAGATTTAAAAGTTAAAAGCTGGGATGAATATATTTAGACGCAGTAATCATAAACACGTAAATCGATAAATAATCTCAAAATAAAAAGACGAGATATAATAGATCGTTTTCTTAATTAATTTTCTTTCGGATAATTAAATTCGGAAAATCATTGTGCAGCAGTTTTTCGTTCTTCATAAACGAATGGTGGAAGAGTCCTAAAAAGAAAATCCCATAATGGACTACTAATACCGTAGGCAGTTTTATTATCAGTATAATGATGTCTCAAATGATATTCCTTTAAGAAACGACCAAGTTTGCCTGTCATTTTATAATGATGCGTTGCATAGTGTATGAAATCATATACCATATAACCTATAATAAACCCAGCAAAGATATTGAAGTGATATACACCGAAGACAAAAAGAAATACGAAATAGAACAAAGTCGCTAACGGGATGCTCACCATCAATGGCATAACAAGTCTCGTATGATCTCTCGGATAATCGTGATGTATTCCGTGAATAAGATGGATAATCTTTTTCCCTCTTTCAGATTTTGCGGGAAAATGAAATGCCCACCTATGGAATGAATACTCGAAAATAGTCCACAATAATACTCCACCTAATGCAGTAAGGATTCCATAAACTAAATTAACGGATAAAAATCCTAAATATAACATGTATGTACTAACCGGGATGTACACAACAAATGGTGTTGCAGGATGAATATGTGAAAAGTACTCAAGTACAGGATTTTCAAACAGTCTGATTGTTTCATCTTTATTTGATACAAAGTGAGCCATCGATCCCCTTTCGTAGTTTAATATAAACCTTTTAACAAATTTGTCAAAAATATAATTATTTCTGTATAAAAAAAAGTAATTAAAAGAAAAATATCAGCAAATCGTTTGCGTTATAAAAATCTATAAATCTTACTCTTTCATCGTAAGCCTTATCTGATAAGTGATTCACTAATATAATGGTTGCTTTTTTATTAATGCATAGTTATTTTTGTGTTTAGATATTGTAAACATTTTCAAAAACTTAAAAATAAAAATATGAACAAAGTAGAATTAATTGGACAAATTGCAAAAGATGCAAAACTCACAAAAGTTGCTGCCAAAGCTGCACTGGAATCAACTCTTGGAGCAATTCAAACGTCTTTAAAAAAAGGTAAGAATGTTACATTAGTTGGCTTTGGAACATTCTCTGTTTCAAAAAGGAAAGCGAGAATCGGCAGGAATCCACAAACGGGTGCTGAACTGCAAATTCCTGCAAAAAAGGTTGCTAAATTTAAAGCTGGTAAAGATCTATCCGACAGTGTAAAATAATTGAATTTTCGATTATCAAAAAAAAGCCCGCTTAAACGGGCTTTTTTTATTGTTTAATATTAATCCTTATAAGTGTCTTTATAATCAACTTTCTTTACTTTCTTCAATATCCAGTTATCGTTATCTAAAATTACTTTTTTCACTTTCCCTTTCACGGGATGTTCAAACTGCTGTATTCTTTTTTCGTTATAAAATAAAATTTCTTCTACACCCTTGTCTGTTTTAACTTTAAAGCGAATTGGCATTTTAAAAATATCCCAGTCTTTTTGCATTTGTTCAACGTTTATTCGAAGTGTGTAAAAGTCTGTATCTTTCTGACCTTGAAAATCCTCGACTTTCCATGAATATTCATATTCAGGTCTACCCGTGCCTTTCAAAATCCACTGGTCAAAAAAGAAATCAAGATCTATCCCGGAAATATTTTCACAAATTTCTTTAAACTGATACGTGTTTGCAGTCTTGTATTTATATTTATTGTAATAGGTTCTTAAAATTTTAAAGAAGGTACTATCACCAACTACTCCTCTCAACATATGAAGCACCCAGCTTCCTTTTTGATAGACAGTCGATCCAAAAATAAAACCCTTCGGGTCATAGACGGTTCCCAGAAAATAACCGTAATCTTCTTTCACCATATACTTCTCAAGAGCTTCCTTTCCATTGAGATTTTCTTCCCACAGAGCTTCGCTGTAGGAGGCAAATCCCTCATTAAGCCAGATGTCTTTCCATGTCTCGGGAGATACAGCATCTCCGAACCATTGGTGAGCCAGCTCATGCGCAATAACAAATTCATATGTCCCTTCACCATTAACCAAAGTATATCCCATACTTGTTAGAGTCTGATGCTCCATAGCACCGCTAAACCACCCGAACATAGTCATGCCGTACTTTTCATCTATAAATGGATATTCACCGTATAATCCGGAATAAAATTCTATCATTCTTACGGTATTCCTCCAGTCTTTTTTCGCTCTCTCGGTATAAGATGGATAAGTATAATATACAACCGGCATTTCTTTTGAACCATCCCGTGATGTATATGTATCAGACCACTGATCATATTTACCAATTGCTAACGAAACAAGATATGTTGTAATTGGATATGTAGATTTCCAGTAATAAATTTTATTACCATCTTCATCCTTTTCAGTGTCTATCAATGTACCATTTGTAGCAGCCGTCAATTGAGATGGTACAGTGACTTCCATTTCATGAGTAAACTTATCAGTAGTAAGGTCTTTGCAGGGCCACCATGTCGGAGCATATGTTGGCTCGCTTAGTGTGTAAATTACCGGCTCCCCGTCAAATTCTGCAAATCCAAACGAATCGAATCCCATCTTTTTAGGAGTACCTTCATACTTAACTTCAACATCAAAGTTTTCTTTATTTTTAATTTTATCTTTGGTATTTACTATAAGGTAGTCATCTTCATGATTGAAATTAACATCATATTGATTAAGCTTTACATAATTCACTTTCATGTTCGAATAAAAATTCAGGTAAACAGAATTCAGAGTATCAGAAACAGAATTTGCATTCATCTTAACAATACCATAAATTTTTTTCTTTTCAATATCGAATGAGAATTTCATTTTATAATTCTGAACATCGAACTGATTTTGCAAAGCTACAATTTTAGGATTGTCTTTTCTTTGATCTTGTCCAACAGTGATATCCATGTATTTGGAATACAGGATAGTTGCAATTTTATGGACGTCTACATTCGATACAGTTGCAAAAATATTTTTAATCGTGAATGTACATGAAAAGATTATAATGACTATAAAGAAAATGAAGAATAAGACAAGAGATACTTTTTTCATAATTGTAAATAAATTATTATCAGGTTTTGTAATCTGTTCCATACATTAAATGTACGTAATAAATTAGTTCAAAGATATGTGTTGCAGTTATTTTTAATAAAAGAATTTAAATAGTCAAATTAATTAATTACTTTATATAACTATAAAATACATAATAAGTTCACAAAATAAAAAATTTATATGAAAAATGTAAAACTATTTTTATTAACTGTATTTATTATTGTCACAACAATTAACCTTACATCCTGTTTAAATGTTGTTCGGGATATAAAGATCAACAATGATGGTTCAGGGAAAGAAACGCTGACCATTGAGTTCGGAAGTGATTTCATGGGAATGCTTGTAGCGATGGCTAGTATTGGCGATTCAACTAACGAACAAGGAATTATAGACTCTCTTTACAATGATGAATTATTCATCCAGGAAACTCGAGAAAAATACAGCAACATGCCTGGAGTCGAATTGCTCGATATTTATTCAATAACTAATCCTGACTCATCGAAGACTATGAAAGTTACTTACTTATTTGATGATGTTAGTATAATCGGTTCATCATTCAGAATGGAGGAGGAAAATCTACCAAAATCTAAAACAAACATAACTTACGAGGAGCAAGGTGATAAAATTAATTTTAAATATTACTATGAATCCGAAGAAGATGCAGTTACTGTTGAAACAGATTCTGCCGATGCAAGTTATAAAGAAAGTTTCGCAAAGTTTTTCGAAGGTGATAAGTTAGTGTTCAATATAGAATTCGATTATGATGTTATATCATCCAATGCAACTAATTCCGATGGAAGAAAGCTTACATGGGAAATATACTTATCAGATATTTATTCTATGGAGGAACCTTTAATACTCGAAGCAGAATTACAGAAATAATTCCAAATCATTATAACTTAAAAACCGTACACAAATATAAGATGGTTCTTACTAATAGACTCTTTCTCCATTTATGTAAGTCATATCGACTCTGGCATTTCTGATTTCATCGGGATTCATTTCAAACAAATCATCAAGGACTATTAAATCGGCAGCCTTATCTATTCTTATGTCACCTCGTACATTATCCTGAAATACAGCATAAGCATTATTAATAGTATATGTTTCAAGACAATTAACAAGGTCAATTTTATTTTCACTAAAGAATTCCTCTTCCTCTTCAGTTGTTCTTGTCATTGCATAATAGATAGTTTCAAAAGGATTCTCATTTACAATTGGAAAATCCGTACCGAAACAAACTTTAACGCCTCTGTCAATTAATTGTTTGTAGTTATGTGTAGTTTGGACATTTTTTACCTTTTGCCTGGCTGATTTGACATCTATATATAGATGTGTCGGCTGCACAGATGCAATCACTTTTTGGTTCACAAATTTTTTAAAATCAGACTCCTGAATGTGTTGTGCATGCTCGATTCTGAGCCTCCTTTTCTTTACTCCATTATGCTCTGTAAGAAATTTGTCGAACTCAAGCAATTCACTTACCGCTTTATCCCCTATCGCATGGACTGCCATTTGATAACCTGATTTATCAATTTCCACACCGATTTTCTTAAAGTTTCCACTCGTTACAAAATTGGTGTTAAGACCATTGTGGTCCTTTCCTTTATAATTATCCCAGAACAAAGCAGTCTCACTTGATAATGCTCCATCATAGTAAGCTTTAAAACATCTGAAACGAATGTGTGAATAATAATCTGCGAACCTTTTTTTATGATT
>CAYYJH010000040.1:0-2128 GCA_964472195.1 uncultured Ignavibacteriaceae bacterium
AAAGGTATTTTATATCAGTTAATTCCTGTTAAACGCAATGCGTTTATTAGGATGTTAGCACCTGTAAATTGAATAAATCAAAAACTAATTCACACCTCCTCTTCTCAAAGTCCGCTCTGGGAGTAGAATTCGTTTCTTTTATATCACCCGAAGGTAAGACTATTTACTTTTCCAATTATAAAATGGACTGAGCTTTTCCGCAAAATTGCTTCTTACATTTAAATTTATGGAGTTTATGTTTATATTTGTGCACTGTTTTTAGTATTATCGAGCCTAATGTTTATCTAAGCTTTAGTTCTTTTTATTATTCCTGCCAGTAATTTAATCAACTTATAATGAATTAATGACCGGGAAAAACTAATTTTTATTATATTGAACAAGAAGAATATTAACTTTTTAATTTTCGTTATTCTATTTTTTATAACTTGTGTTTTACTATTACTTGCGGTAATTATTACATATCTGAATTATTCTTGAATGAAAAGAACTGCATGACATTTGTTGACTCACAAATGAAACTCATAATCATTAAATAAAATAATTTTTAGAATTTATAAAACAATAAAGAAATGATAGAAAAAATAAAAGAGCTTATGGGAAAAGAAAATGAGTCACTTCTTGCCCATGTGAGTAAAACCATCCCAAAAGAGCAACTGCATCTTCCCGGTCCGGATTTTGTTGACAGGGTTGTAAAAGATTCCGACAGGACTCCGAATGTTATGAAGAACATGCAGTCTGTATTTAACAGGGGGAGGTTAGCAGGAACAGGTTATCTGTCAATCCTGCCCGTTGACCAGGGAATTGAACATACTGCGGGCGCATCGTTTGCTCCCAACCCGATTTACTTCGACCCCGAAAACATCGTTAAGCTTGCTATCGAAGGAGGCTGTAACGCTGTAGCATCTACACTCGGTGTTCTTGGCTCTGTCTGCAGGAAATACGCACACAAGATTCCATTCATCTTAAAAATAAACCACAATGAACTCCTGACATACCCTAACAAGTATGACCAGGTATTATTCGCTAATGTTGACCAGGCTTTTGATATGGGTGCAACGGCAGTAGGAGCCACTATCTATTATGGTTCACAAGAATCATCCCGCCAGATTCAGGAAGTTACAGATGCATTTGCTTATGCTCATGAACTGGGACTTGTTTGTATCCTGTGGTGTTACTTAAGGAACTCAGCGTTTAAAGTAAAAGATGATAAGGATTATCATGTGTCAGCTGACTTAACCGGTCAGGCAAACCACCTCGGCGTTACAATCGAAGCAGATATCGTCAAGCAAAAGCTGCCCGAAAACAACGGCGGATTTAATGCCCTTAAATTTGCGAAAACACATAAAGACGTTTACGAGAAATTAACCTCCGATAATCCGATTGACCTTGCAAGATACCAGGTCGCAAGCTGTTATATGGGAAGAGCCGGGTTAATAAATTCAGGCGGTGCTTCTACAGGCAAAGGTGAGTCGGATCTAAAGGCAGCTGTCGTTACAGCTGTAATAAATAAAAGAGCCGGCGGAATGGGTTTAATTTCCGGAAGGAAAGCATTCCAGAAACCAATGGAAGAAGGAGTAAAGCTCCTTAATGCAATACAGGATGTATATAAAACAAAAGAAATTACAGTAGCTTAAATAATTTTTTAAATATAAACTAAAATATGAACAAACCTAAAAGAGTAGCTCTTCGCAAACACAGGAAGAACAAAATTAAGAGAATGCAGAAACTAAGAGATTTACGACTTGGTATTAAAGTTAAAGAATACAAACCAAAAGAAAAAGAACTGCAAGCAAAAGTAATAGGAAAACAGCCTAAGGATAAAGTAAAAACACCCGACGAAAAGATTGAAGAACAGAGAACCTTAGATAAAATTCAAGAAAAGAAACCTGAAGAAAAGAAAGTTGAAGAACTTGAGGTCAAGGTGGAAAAAGAACCTGAAGTAAAAATAGAAAAAGAACCCGAGGTAAAAGAAGAAAAAGAACCTGAGGTGAAAAAATCTGAAGGAAAAAAAGAGAAAGAACCCAAGGTGAAAAAAGAGAAAGAACCCAAGGTGAAGAAAGAGAAAGCACCCAGGAAGAAAAAAGATACAGAGCCTGAGGTGAAAAAACCTGAGGAAAAAAAAGAGAAA
>CAYYJH010000040.1:2228-24460 GCA_964472195.1 uncultured Ignavibacteriaceae bacterium
AAAGAGAAAGCGCCCAGGAAGAAAAAAGATACAGAGCCTAAGATTAAGAAAGAAAAGAAAGATACTAAAGAAGAAAAGGATGAAAAAGATAAGGATCCAGAAAATAAAGTACAGGGTAAGCAGGAAAATCTATTTTAAGATAGGGGGCACAAGCCCCTTATTTTTTTTGTGATAATATGTAATCAGTGAATTGCATATTAAATTTGATAATAAATCTTCAAGATATAATAAGTTGAGTTAATGAAGAAAATTTTCATTGCTGTTTACCTGACTCTATCTGCAAGTTTCACACCAATTGCCGCTAAATATGTAGTTAATGAAATCACCCCATTGCTGTTAGCATTCTATCGTTTTGGATTAGCCACACTATTATTATTATTTATTTTTTTCATCAAGAAGCAAAATTTCAAAATCGATAGAAAGGATATTCTGTTATTTATTGTGTTAGGTGCTCTCGTTATCCCGATCAATCAACTATTTTTTCTATACGGAATTTATTTATCAAATGCATCTCACTCTGGTGTCTTTTATGCATGCATACCTCTGGTCGTTTATTTTTCTTCGATCATATTTAATATAGAAAGATTTTCACTTAAAAAATTATTGACAATTTCATTATCAGTACTAGGATTAATAATAATATTCGGTGAAAATATTCTGAAAATGGAAACAATCGGTTCCGATATATTATGGGGAGATGTTTTACTTTTCTTCGCAGTGTCGAGCTGGGCATTATACCTAACATTAAGCACCAACATGGTCGCAAAATATGGAACCATTAAAACAACAACAGTTGCGTTTTCAATCGGTATGATATTAAGTATTCCAATGTTAATTTATGATACTGACAATATTACATTCCATAAAGTAACTTTCTGGGGAGTTGTCGGTTTTTTTCACTTATCAATATTAGTAGCATTTGCTGGAAAATTTATTTATACTTATTCAACTAAGATTATTAATACGACCACATTAGCTGCATTTACGAACATAGCACCAATTATTACAATTTTGTTAGCATGGATTTTATTAAAAGAAGAATTATCGTATTTTTTTATTGCCGGAGCTTTAATCACTATACTTGGTGTTTTTCTGACTCAGTTCTTCATTGATAAAAGTTTAATAACAAAATAGTTTTAAACATCGAACATTGATTTTGGATCATAGTTTAGAAAATAACCAACAAGAAATAAACAAAAAGAAAATCAGAGTAGCAAAGGTTTCTCTGTTTGCTGCTTTCTTTATGGTTTTCATAAAATTAATTGCGGCTTACTTCAGCGGTAGTCTTGCTGTTCTTTCTGATGTCTTCCATTCAAGTATCGATATAATCGCTACATTAATAACAATTACATCTATTAAAATATCTATAAGACCTGCAGACGACGACCATCACTACGGTCACGAAAAAGTCGAAAGTTTTTCTGCACTCATTCAGGTTATTTTATTAGTTGCTATCTGTTCATATTTCTTTTATGAATCTATCAACAGGTTGTTTTTTGAAAAAGGACATGTTGTAATAGTATCTTTATGGACATTTGCTGCAATTTTGATAGCAATGACAATAGACTTTACTAGAGTAAGAGTACTAAGAAAAACAGCTAAAGAAACAAAATCCCATGCACTGGAAGCAGATGCTGCTCACTTTTTTTCTGATTTGTTAAGTTCTGTTGTGGTCCTGACCAGTTTAGTTTTTACTTATTTCGATATTAGTAAAATTGCTGATTCTATTAGTGCTATGATCGTTGCAGTGATAATATTGTATACCGGGTTAAAGTTATCTAAGAAAGCCATTGATTCACTAATGGATCGTGTCCCTGCAGGTTTATCCGATAAAATAAAATATGAAACAAGATTGGTACAGGGAGTTGAAGATATTAAATCATTCAGAATAAGGAGTACAGGTTCTAAGATTTTTATAGATATGATTATTACGATCAGCAGGCTTGTTCCATTTTCGAAAGCCCATGAAATTATGGATAACGTCGAAAGAAGGATAAAACAAATCTCGCATAATTCAGACGTCGTAATTCATTCAGAGCCGATTGAGACTAAGAAAGAAACAATAAATGAAAAGATCAGAATGATAGTAAATGACTTCAACCTTAAATGCCATGATATATTCTCACATAAAATCGAAGATAAGATTTTTACGGAACTTCACGTGGAAATCTCAGACACCGATGATTTGAAAAAAGCGCATGATATTATTTCAGATATTGAAGAAAGAATTAAGAAAGAAATCAGAATTATTTCCGATGTTAAGATTCACATCGATGAACCCAGCGAACTGCTGTACGATACAATGGACATAACAGATAGATCAAAAGAACTCCTGAGAAATACTAAGAACATTTTGGATTCATACGACAGTATAGAGAACTATCATGACATCAAAGTATTAACAACAAGCGGAAAGATAAGAGTCTCTTTGAATTGTGAATTCGACCACAACCTTTCATTCGAACAGGTTCATGACCATGTTACTTTGCTCGAAAGTAAAATTTATTTATCGTTAAAAGAATTGTATCCTAATTTATCAAATGTAATTATTCATGCAGAACCTAAAGACATTGTTTAGTTTAAAAAATTTTAAAATATGAGCAGACTAATAAATGCAGGTATTATCGGATGCGGGCATCTTGGACGGATGCATATTAAAAATCTTAAAGAGATTGAAAGAGAGTCTGACAATATAAAACTGTCAGGTATATTCGATATTGATTTAGAAAAAGGTAATACTGTTGCAAAAGAATTTGACGTTATAGCATTTACAACATTCGATGATCTTCTTATAAACTGTAATACAGTTATCATAGTAACACCTACCTCAACACACTTTGAAATTGCATCAAAAGCAATCGAACAGAATAAAAACATATTTATAGAAAAGCCTGTGACAGATGAAGTAAACGATGCTCGGAAATTGTTAGAAGTATCAAAAGATAAAGAAGTAAAAATTCAAGTAGGACATATAGAGCGTTTCAATCCCGCATTACTTTCTCTTGAAAAGTATAACTTAACTCCCCTATTCATCGAAACCCACAGGTTAGCACAGTTCAATCCAAGAGGTACGGATGTATCTGTAGTTCAGGACTTGATGATACATGACATTGACGTAATTCTTAACATTGTTAAATCAGGAGTGCAAAGTATTCATGCAAACGGAGTCGCAATTATAACCGATAAAATCGACATTGCAAACGTAAGAATAAAATTTGATAACGGATGCGTTGCTAATATTACCTCATCGAGAATATCTCAAAACAAGATGAGAAAAATGAGAATCTTTCAACGTAATGCATATATCTCCATCGATTTCTTAAAAAATTCATCCGAAGTATTTAGACTTGTCAATTCGGAAAGCTCTGAAAAAGTAGATCCAGTGTTTTCTCTCGGTACAATAAAACGTGACGGTAAAGATTTTAACATAGTCTACGAACAACCCTCGATCGAAGAAATCAATCCAATGAAATATGAACTAATTAAGTTTTTCGATTGCATAGGTACTGGTTCTGAGCCGGTTGTACAATTAAAGGATGGCATACAGGCACTTGAGGTTGCTACGAGAATAAATGAAGAGATCGAGCATTCGTCAAAAGATTTAAAATAGAAATTTAATATTAACAGCCATGTTTAAGATAGCACACATATCAGACCTTCACATAAAAAAAGATGAGCACGATGCTAACACGCAAATCTTTTTAGACTTACTCGCCGACATAGTAAAAAGAAACTGTAATCATTTATTCATCACCGGTGACATTACAGATAATGCAAACGATGAAGAATACGCTAAAGTGAAAAACTTATTATCGAAATGTAATTTTCTAAACTCGGAAACATTAACGGTAACTATAGGTAATCATGACATTTTCGGTGGTGCGAGGAAAGGACCGGAGGTATTTCTCTTTCCAACAGAATGCAAAAATAGAAACTATTATGATAAGGTAAAAAAGTTTCACGAACAGTTTAGCGAATCATTTGAAAAAGCAAAGTTACTTGATAAAGATACGGTATTCCCTTTTCTAAAAATTCTTAGCGATACAATTGCATTAATTGGAATAAACTCGATAGCTGAATGGTCGAGCAATTTAAATCCGACAGGTTCAAATGGTAACATTAATGACAAGAATTTTAAAAGCATAAAAGATATTCTTACCAGTAAAATAATTAGAAATAAATTAAAGATTATATTAATACACCATCAATTTAATAATCCCGATAAAAGTAAACTCGATGATGAACATAATATGTGGTTATACTCTGAAAGAAGAACCATGCGGCTTCATAATAAAAAAAGACTCTTTAAGCTTTTCAAAAAAACCGGAGTTGATTTAGTAATGCATGGGCATACACATATCACGAACTCTCATAAAATAAAAGGAAGTTTGTTTGTAAACAGTTCTGCAAGCGTCATTCCTTTTACAAAAGATAGAAAAATTAGTTATCACATTCTTAACATTCCTGATAAAACTGCTAAGGGTAAGAAATTCACTTTGGAGGTTATAACCTTATAAATTCTCACCTTCATTTTCTTACTTCATATCTAAATTTAATTTCATAATTTTGTTTTAATTACATAGTAAGCAATTACAATATTCATGAATTTCAAGATCGAAAATAAAATACTCAAGAAGATCTCCCGGTTTGCTTCTGTTAACAACATACAAGCATATCTCGTAGGCGGTTATGTACGAGATAAGCAATTGGGTACAAGTACCAACGACATAGATATCATGGTCATAGGTGACGCAGTTCAATTCGCAAACAAGATAGCAGAATTATTTAATGTTCCCGTTTTAGCAGTATATAAAAATTTTGGAACTGCTTTAATTAACATAGATAAATTAAAAATAGAATTTGCATCGGCACGAAAAGAAAGTTACTTGAGGGATTCACGAAAACCAATCGTAGAATTATCCGATCTGGAAGATGACCTTGCAAGAAGGGATTTCACGATTAACGCTCTTGCGGTTCCCTTATTTAAGACACATAAAATAATCGACAACTTCAACGGATTGTCCGATCTTAAGAATAGAATAATTAAAACACCGCTCGAGCCTTATAAAACCTTTAATGATGATCCTCTAAGAATTCTCCGTGCAATTAGGTTTGCATCGATATTAAATTTTGCAATTGCTCCTGAAACATTTAAAGCAATTAATTCACTTAAGTCACGGCTCGAAGTAAACAAAGTAGTATCACAGGAAAGAATCACGAATGAGTTTCTTTTAATTCTGATGAGTGACAAACCTTCCGTAGGATTGGATTTGCTTTACTTATCCGGTGTAATGGATATTATCTTTCCTGAAATATCAAAACTTGGCGGTGTTGAACAACGGAAAGATTTTCATCATAAAGATGTCTTTTACCATACATTAAACGTTGTAGACAACATTTCTAAAAAAACAGATAATTTATGGTTACGTTTCGCTGCTCTCGTTCATGACATTGCAAAACCTAAGACTAAAAAATTCGTTGAAGGCGCTGGCTGGACGTTTCACTCACACGAAGAAGTTGGGGCACGAATGATGAAAAATATTTTTACAAGAATGAAGCTTCCTTTTAATAAACTTGAATATATCGAAAAGCTTGTTCGAATGCATTTAAGACCAATCCCGATTGCGAAGGATGAAGTTACAGACTCAGCAGTCAGAAGACTCGCTGCTGAAGCCGGAGAAGAACTCGAAGACCTTCTTACACTTTGCAGAGCTGATATAACTTCAAAAAATCCAGACAAAGTAAAAAGATTTCTTACGAACTTTGAGATTGTTGAGAAAAAAGTGACCGATGTTCAGGAAAAGGACAAACTTCGAAATTTTCAATCACCGGTACGGGGTGAAGAAATAATGGAAGTATGCAACCTTAAACCTTCAAGAGAAGTGGGAGTAATTAAAAAGAAAATTGAAGACGCGATACTCGATGGAGAAATTCCGAATGAATACGAAGCTGCGAGAGAATATCTCTTTAAGATAAAAGATGAAATTTTAAAGAATTCATATAAAAAAAGTAACAAGTAAAAATACTCATCACATCCCCTGTCTTCTTCTTTCTTTTAAAACCCTGTTGTAGAAAAATGTAACTGTTATAGTTAGAATTACAAACGATAAAACAGGATTTACGTAAATTGTTAAGAATGAAAATAGAATAGCGAGGAATAGTTCCGAAGTTGCAAGAATTTGATTTCCATATCCGGATTTAAAATATGCTGTCAATGTTCTTGCTTTATCAGTAAGGAATTGTACAGTAAGAGCTGCTGTAATACCCAGGAAAATTGAAACGCCCCAGGAAAGAATGGAACTTAAATCTGATACAAATATTTTTGTTAAAATAAAACCAGAAAATAAAGATAACGCTGTGGTTAGCATATCAAGAGCATTATCAATCCATGGATTATAATATCCTGCTATTTCAGCAATTGTTAATAAAGAAAATGCGATCAGTGCTGGATATGAAGCCATCCAGGAAAAGTCTTCTGATAAGATTATATCACCGGTTAATGATGCAATGCTAATAAACAAAAACGGAATAAATATACGGAATCCGCTTGTAGCACTTAAACAAATACCGGTAATAAGACTCAGTAATAAATCCATTTCGAATTTCTAATAATTTTCTGAAGATTATTCAAACTGAAGTATTTTTGGTGGCACTTTAAGAAAATTAAAAATGAAACTTAATTGCAAAATAAAAAGTCTTATACATTCGATATAAGACTTCTTATAAAAGATAGAACTAAGCAATAAATCTTAATTCTTGTAAGATATTTTCTTTGGTACTGTAAAATGTCTCAAACCTTCAACCGATCCAAGAAAACCATAACCACTTTGCTTTATTCCAACCCATGGTGTTCCTGAAACACCGCCTATTCCCCTATTGATTCCAATCATTCCGGCTTCGATTTTCTTTGCAAAGTCAATTCCCTTCTTCAATCTCTTTGTCCACACTGTCGCTCCTAATCCAAAAGAAGTCTTATTAGCTTTATCTATTGCTTCTTCTTCGTTTCTAACCCGTTGTATGCAAACAACCGGACCAAAAGTTTCTGAAACCATGATATCATGTTTTTCGGTTAAATTCGTAAGTACGGTGGGCTCCATAAAATACCCTTTTCTGTCGATTTTATTTCCACCATAAATTAATTTAGCACCTTTCCTAACTGCTTCCGATATCTGTTCTAATACACTATCTCTTAGGGAAGTGTTAACCATCGGTCCCATATCAACATTTTTATAACCATCACCTACTTTTATTTTCTTTACTTTTTCGAGTACAAGTTTCTCAAATTTATTTGCTATTTTATCATTAACATATATTCTTTCCACTGATACACACACCTGTCCTGAATTACTTAATGAACCTAATACGGCGAAAGTCGCCGCTTCTTCAAGATTCGCATCTTTGAGAACAATCATAGGGTCTTTACCACCAAGTTCCAATATAATTCTATTCAAGTTTTTTGATGCTGCTGCCATTATTTTCTTCCCGACATCTTGTGAGCCTACGAATGCAACCATATCGATATCCGAATTTATCAGATGTTCACCAACTTCATCGGCACCTTGTATTAGATTAATCACACCCTTTGGTAAAAATTTATTATAAACATTATAAATAGCTTTACCAGTTAAAGGTGTATTCTCAGATGGTTTAAATACTACAGTGTTTCCCGAAAGTATTGCTGGTGTCAATAATGACTGGGGCATAGCTAAAGGAAAATTCCAGGGTGTTATTACTGCTGTTACGCCGAATGGAATTCTATAAACTTCTGTTGTCAATCCTTTACCTTTAAATACTTCGGTTTTGAACGCCTTTAAAGAATAATTAATATTTTGGATGACATCGTTAATTACTGCCTGGCATTCTGCTCCAGATGATTTATATACTTTTCCCATTTCATCTGTAATCAGTCTGCTTATTCTTACCTTCTCTTTCTTGAATTCACTGGCAATTTTTCTAACTGCAGCAATTCTATTTTTCAATGGTACAAATTTCCATGTTTTAAAAGCCTTTCGTGCAAGTTTAACAGCTGAGGCAATTTCTCCGGTTGATGAACATTTAATTTTCTCGATTGGTTCACCAGTCGCCGGATTCATATTAAGTATAAATTTTTTCTTCATCATTGTTATTAAGATTATTTTACTATAATAATTTTTTGAATAAAGATAGAATTCCCTGTTTCCATGCAATTCTGTGAGTTACTCCGGTACCCTTTTGTATTGTATTTTTATTATCAAGGTACCACTGATATGATCTGATTAAAGCTTGAGCATTTGAAAATTTGGGTTCCCAACTTAATTCCTTTTCAGCTTTTTCTATTGACACATACGAATCCGTATCCGCTGTTCCGTATATCCATTTATAAAGAGGGGATAGATTAAGAATCTCAAAAAATCTAAGAGCGGGTTTCACCAGCCAGGCAGGTGTTGACATCGGCCTCGAACCTGATTGCGCATACTCACACATCGCTCCCACATCTTCTCTAACTGTATTGAACTCTTTTGCTCCTACATTAAAATTACTATTTACTTTCTCATACGGTAGTTTGCAGGCGAGATTTATTGCATCGACAAGATCTTCAACTTCAAACAATTGATAACGATTATTTCCATTACCTATGATAGGTATCTTAACCCCAGACTCAACCCAATCGTATAGAATTTGAAAGACACCGAGCCTTGCTGTACCTATGAAACTTTTCGGTCTTAAGATACAAATGATTAATCCTTTTTCTCTGTATTCTTCGCAAACCTCTTCAGCTTTAACTTTACTCTCTCCATAGGGACCTACACCATGTCTCGGATGGTCTTCGTAAATCGGATGAATGTCCGGTACACCGTAAACAGCAGTAGATGAGATATGTACTATTCGCTTAACACCATTTCTCAAAGCACTTTCACATATATTTCTCATCCCAACAACATTAGTTTCAAAGATATCTTTTCTTTTCCATAATGGTAAAGCAGCAGCACAATGAATCACAATGCTTGTGTCTTTCAGCATTTCATCCATCTGTTCTTCATCCCTGACGTCTCCATAAACACAATTTATTTCATCATTGTATTCATTCTCTTCAAATTTAGCAATATCGAAGAACACTGCATTTTTAAATTCAGTTATTTTGTCAATTCTTTGTGCTATGTGGTATCCTAAAAATCCAGCACCACCCGTTATTACAATTTTCATTTAATGTTTATGCTTATTTAATTAGAACGATTATTTATGCCGATTTAAAACATTTACAAAAATAGTCAATGTTTTTGTTTTAATATACACATACTCTTATCACAAATTTCAAGCGATACAAATCTTTCCGAGTATTACTTCTTTCGTTGCACCTGTTGCTGATTTCATATTGCCGGGATTTCCACAAACAGTTTCATTAGCAAGAACTGCAAATAAAACAGCTTCCTTATTTTCTGAGGTTAATCCGTTCTCATCCAACTCTTTTATTTTTATATCTTTCAGATAACTTCTTAATGAATTCATCATGCAAAGATTCTTCGCTCCGCCGCCACTGACAATTAACTCTGCATTTGTATCAAAAACAGTTGTAAACTTCTTCACATTATAACTTATTGAATAAGATGTAAACTCTGTGACAGTTCTTACTATATCTTCACGACTAACATTGCTAAAAGTATCTAAGATCATAAAGATAAAATCATCTCCGTAGTATTCCCTGCCTGTCGATTTCGGAGGTTCCATTTGATAGTATTGATCCTCTTTACAAAGAAAACTATATATTTCACTATTGAATTTCCCGCTTAATGCAATCTTACCATTATAATCGAATTCTTTTTGGAAAAATTTTCGCATAAGATTGTCTATGAGCATGTTACCGGGTCCTGTGTCAAAAGCAACAACTTCATCTCTAGAACATCCTTTTGGTAAGTAGGTTATATTAGCAATCCCTCCGATATTTAAAAGAACTCTTGATAAATCACTTTTATTGAATAAAATATAATCAAGATAAGGAATTAGCGGAGCACCGTCACCATCTGCAGCTATATCTGCATTTCTAAAATCACCCACTGTTGTAATACCTGTAAGATTAGCTATTACAGAGGGATCACCTACCTGAAGTGTAGATTTAGTTTTGCAACCGTACATATCCTCAGATTTGGGAATATGATAAATCGTTTGTCCGTGTGAGCCTATTAAATCTATATCTTTAGAATTAAGTTTATTGTTCTTTAATATTTTTTTAACTGCATTTGCAAAATGATGTCCTAAAATAAAATTTAGTTTGCAAATGTCTTCAGTATTGCTTTTATTTTTTGATGAACATTTCAGTATGAATTCACGTAAACTTTCCTCATAAGGTTCAGATATAAAATCTAAAACCTTAATCTTCGTTTTTAAACCACTGTCCGTAATTATGAGTAGTACTGCATCAATTGCATCAACAGATGTGCCAGACAAAAGACCTATTACTTTCTTTTCCCTCTTATATATTAGCTCTTCGAGATGATTCATCGAATGTGCAAATATAATTTAATTACGAATTATAATCTATGGAATTAACAATATTTTGAAACTCTCCATCACACTGCATTTTAAATAACAAACTATCGAAGAATTTCCCTTTTATTTATTGGTGGCGTTAGTAGTTCTGTAGTAACATGGATTTACTTCCTTGCATGCTACAGGTAAGCCGCGCGAGGTATACCTACCCGTACCTGGCGTGGGACCTTTTCATGTTAACCCTTTCATTTTACCAGTTGTTGGTGAGGACCTCTCTGCAACGCCTGTCTACCGCCAGGTAGAGGCAGACATCTACAGCGGTAGGAAACGAAACTCCTAACGGGCTGACGAAAAAGTCACGGAATAGTCCGTGACTTGCCAGTGATAAAATGCTATCACATATTGTTCCTATTGAAAAAGCAAGTAACCAGATGTAGAGATTCAATGTTTTGGACCCTGAACCTTGTACTTTTTCCGTTTTCAAATGTATCATGGTGTGTACAATAACACTCCAGACAATGC
The DNA here is from genome assembly GCA_964472195.1 of uncultured Ignavibacteriaceae bacterium. Taxonomy (GTDB): domain Bacteria; phylum Bacteroidota; class Ignavibacteria; order Tepidaquicellales; family Tepidaquicellaceae; genus BS750m-G4. Next base: position 13,215 of record CAYYJH010000040.1, read on the forward strand.
TTCTTTCGGAAATCCAGTAGAAACGCAAAATATTGCGTCTCTACTACTGATAAATTCTGCTGAAACATTTCACCAGTTATTGGTGTTATGAATCTTTCCGAGAACTTAACATTTTATGTAGTCGCAGGCTTCATGCCTGCGTATATTGAACAAAAACGCAACCCAAAGGATACGGCTACCATCAAAAAGAAGTATTCGGACAGACTCAGGGCTTTGGACTTTGGAAACATGGAGATAAAAAGGAGGAACTGATTCAATCAGTCCTTTTTTTATTATTCGACAAAATTACTAAACTGTATAACTTTTTCTCATTCGTATAACTTGCTCCCCGATAATACTTGCAGCATCCTCATACGAAATCAGATCCATATTAAAAACAATACTGTATAAACTTGGGTCTTCGACATTTTTATTGTATGCATTTTTAATGTATTCCTTTCTGCGTCTATCTTCCTTTTCCATCATTTTTAAAGCATTATTTCTGCTTACATCATAATACTCCTGAATATATTTTATTCTGTTCTCTTTGGATGCTATAAGGCGTATATGTAAACCTTTATTTAATCCTTTTGTGATAATGTATGCTCCCCTTCCAACAAGTATAACGTTACCCAGATGAGCAAGATGAAGAATTGTACTGCTTATTTTATATATCACACTCTGACTGCGTGGACGAAGACCAAAAAATTTTTCAAGTATATCCTGTAATTCATTTATTTTTTTCTCAGGCATATATTTCGCTATATCTGCTGGAAGGTTATGCTCATCTGCAACTTTTTTCATGAGATTTTTATCGAATAATGTCCAATGGGATTTAGCTTCTTCGTCTTTATCATTAAGGTATTTAGCAAGCTTATCACCAAATAATATTCCATCGGCACCAGCTTGACGTGATAGTGTGACAAACGGTTCAAATACCACTGCTTTCTTACCACGTGTTTCACCCTTTGATGATTCTACATGACAATCAAAATATTTCATGAAAATACTAATCGAAGAATATTTCGAATCTTGACGCAAAATAATTATCCTCTTTCAATTATAACGTTTATAATTTTTTCAAAATAATTTATATTTATTAAAAATGAGACATAAAAATAAATGTAAAATGAGTAAATCTTCTATGTTTAATAAGAAACATTTTCTTATTGCAAAAGATGAGATTTTTATTAATATTATCGCAGTACCATCACGCTTTCGCTGTCTATAATTAGACACCCGTTGGATACTTTTTTAAGAGCTTTTATTCAATGATTGAAAAGGTATACATAATACGATTCGATTTTTTAGTTTACTAATTCCTATTTTCTAAAAAATCAAATTTAAAACAATGAAAAAGACAACTACTTTCCGTATTGTAACATACGCTGTTATCCTTGTTGTTATTTTTCTTTTTGATACAGCAAATGCACAGCACAGTACCGAAAGAATGTTTAAGGCTCCATTTCTCTCCGCCTTGAACATGCAGTATAATTCAAAAAGAATTATTAAAAACGCCGAGAGAGATATTGTATTCATTGAAAATCTTGGACAAATCAGAGACATAAAAGGAAATGAAAAACCGGATATATTATTCTTAACACGCTCGCAGGGAGTGGATATGTATATTACAGGTTCTGGGATTTCTTATGTTTTTAGAAAGACGACAGGCTATCTTAAATCTGATAACCTGAAGACAAACTTTTATCGTTTAGATATGGAATTTGTTGGAATGAATAAGAATTTTCAGATAAAGAAAGAGTTTGTGACAGATCAGCGATTCAACTACTACACTTCTAAATACCAAAACGGCATTTCACCAAAGGCTTACAAGAAGATCACTTTACTTAACATATATGATGGCATCAACATCGTTTATTATGAAAAGGAAGGTAAATTGAAATATGATTTTATTGTAAAACCCGGAGCAGATGTCGAACAAATAAAGATGAAATACAAAGGAGCAGGAAAAGTATTTTTAGATAAAGATGGAAATGTTACTGTAACAACTTCAATGGGAGAAATTAAAGAAGAAAAACCATTCACATATTCAAAAAATACCGGATTAAAAATTGAAGGTGGATATAAAGTCATAGATGATACAGTACTTTTTGATATTGCTGAATATAATGAGAACGAAGATATCATTATAGATCCTTATAGATTATGGGCTACTTACTATGGTGGTGGTAGTGGTGATATAGGATATAGTATCTGCATTGATAATTCAAGCAATCTATATGTTACCGGATATACATCCAGTGCTGATTTTCCAACACAAGTTATGTCGGGAGCATACAATCAAACTACGATAAATGGCTATAGTGATATGTTTATATTAAAATTTGATATTGCAGGTGCAAGAGTATGGGCTACTTATTACGGAGGGAGTGGTTATGATGTTGGGCGCAGCATTTGCACGGATAACACAGGTAATCTTTATGTGACAGGTTATACATCCAGTTCAAACTTCCCCTTACAAACTTTATCAGGTGCATACAACCAGTCAACATTGAGTGGCAGCAATGATCTTTTCATAATTAAGTTTAGCCTTAGTGGAATAAGAACCTGGGCTACTTACTATGGAGGAAGTAGTTATGAATATGGTTACGACATCGACACCGATAATACAAACAATCTATATGTAACCGGATATACAAGAAGCTCTAATTTCCCGACAAAAACATTATCCGGTGCATACAACCAAACATCGATGAGTGGTTATGCTGATGCATTCTTACTAAAGTTTAATAGTAACAGTGCAAGAATATGGGCTACTTATTACGGTGGAAGCGGTTATGAATACGGATATAACATACATACAGATAATTCAAACAACTTGTATGCTACAGGATACACAACAAGCAGTAATTTTCCTACCAAAACATTATCCGGTGCCTATAATCAAACCAATATTGCTGGCGGAGGTGATGTTTACATATTAAAGTTTAACAGCAGTGGTTCAAGAACATGGGCTACATACTATGGTGGAAATAATTATGATTATGGATACTGCATTTGCACTGATAATTCTGATAACCTTTATGTAACCGGTTACACAAGAAGCTCTAATTTCCCGTTACTGAACTTACCGGGTGCATATAATCAGACTTACCCGGGGAGTTATATGAATACATTCATATTAAAATTTAACAGTAGCGGGGCAAGAGCATGGGCTACTTATTATGGTGGGAACAATTATGATTATGGATACAGCATCTGCACTGATAATTCTGATAACCTTTATGTAACTGGTTATACATACAGCACAAATTTCCCTACACAATCATTACCCGGTGCATATAATCAAACTACATTGAGTGGTAATAATGATGCATTCTTAATTAAGTTTAACAGCAGCGGAGCAAGAATATGGGCAACATTTTATGGTGGGAGTTTTTATGATTATGGATACAACCTTTGTATTGATATTTCAGACAATCTTTATGCGACCGGATACACAAGAAGTTATGATTTTCCCTTACAGAATTTACCTGAAGCATATAATCAGAGTACATTGAATGGCAGCTGGGATGCATATATATTAATGTTTAGCAATACTGCTACTAATATATCAAATAATAGTAACATTCCAAAAGAGTTCAAGCTTTATAACAACTTTCCTAATCCTTTCAATCCAACTACGAATATTAAATTTGATATTCCAAAGTCCGCTCGTGTAATAGTAATTATATATGATATACTTGGGAAAAAAGTTGTTACGCTCATAAATGGAAAACTGAGTGCAGGAAGCTATAATGTCGATTGGGATGGTAGTGGTTCTACAAACGGTGTATACTTTTGTAAGTTTATGACAGATGATTATGTTGATGTAAAAAAGATGCTGCTGGTAAAATAAAGAGACAGAGTGTACTGCATAAATACCTGATTGCTATTAAGAAAACGTTTGAAATAAATACGAGCATAATATAAGGATTTCAATAGTTATATCTTTCAAAAAGAGAGTGGAGCGTTGTAATACTTTCGAATTAAATATATGTTAAATATTAACGGTGAATGTTATTTTCCAAATTAAGATTTGTGAGTGGATTTAATGTTTTGTATTTTTAAAAAACAATTTAATCTTTCAAAAACTCAAAAGAGATGTGTAAAATAAGAAAAATTTTAGAACCAAAATCGAAATACGATAAAAGTATTCCTTATACATACGAAGCAAAAGTAGACATACTAAGTGGTCAGAGGAAAGGACCAAAATACGAACATTATTTTGCGGATACAATTTGCGGTTTGATAGAATATTTAGACGAGCATAACATCGGACCCGATGAAGCTCAGCTTAATGAAGTGTACAGGAATAAAAAGATTATTGTTAAAAAGGATTATTGTATTACTCCCGACGGGAAGTGGCTTTTCAGACCTGACATCTGTGATTCGATGCATGCTCATTACAAAGGACACAGTGATGAACACAGCTGTTCGTACCGGGACAGAGACCGTGAGGGAAGCGGTCCGTATTAAGTTGTAAACCGGAGATGTTCGTTTCTATTCTTAATTTGTCAATTCTTTTATAGCTTTTTCAATTTCATTCGAATTCATAGAATCTCTTAAATGCTTTTCATCCATATCGACGGTTACTCTTAAAGCTCTTAATCCCTGAACACCCTGAAGCTCCTCAAGTTCAACTTTTTCAATTTCCTTAGTAAGATATTTATGTGCCTGCAGATAATCTATATATTCAATGTACTCTTTTTCTTCATCAACGGAAGAATACACAATAGCAATTTTACCGGGTTGAGTTAATCGTTCTTCCCCACCTTTTATTTCAGCTTTATCGATTCGCTTTTTCATTATTTCATAACGCACATTATAAGAACCATCAACATCGAACTTCTTTTCATCAAATCGAAATCGAATTGCCATTGGCGTGTTCTGTACCAGAATAAGACTTGCGATCTCAAGAGGAAGGCTCAGCTCACTTTTCATCATCTTTGCTTTTCTGACAATTCCGCACATAATAATAAATTGCCATAGCCTTAGATTTCTAAAATATAGCTTATCGTAATTTTGATTCTCTACTAACGAAGCCCCGATATACATCATGTAATCCACACCGTCTGTTTTATATTTTTCGAAATAGTGTGGAAATATTTCCTGCGCCTCCATCTGTTTATGGTCAATATAATCAGAGATATGGTCACTCAGCATAGTAACACTATCGTCAAACTGTTTCCTGCGTTTATAGATGAAACCGAGTTCATCGCTTATCGCCTTTTGATATTTTTTTATTGAATTTTCTACGTCGGGATGATAATCTTTGATGTGCTTAAATAAAGGTTCGATTTGATATTTCAAAAAATTCAGTATTGCTAATTCATCTCCAGAACCAAGTCCGAAATAAATTGATTCTATTTGCTTTCCAATCCTGTAAGATAATTCATCGAGTGCATGCAACTTTTTATATGACTTAGCGACATGAATTATTTCATTAGCTATATTTAAATTCTCAATAAGGTCTTCTTTTATTGCTTCATTTCTTTGAATGGATGAATTCCTTATATCTGATAAACCATATAAAGGATATACATCCTTGAATACTATCTCCTCCATCTCTGCAATAGACCCTTCTTTTTCTTTCTGAATACAGTTCAAAGCTGCGTTCCTGAATCTCCATTCTACAGAAGGATGAATAGCCGTACATTCTTCTTTAATAATTGCCTGTATCTTATTGTTCAATTCCTCCATGCCTCTTGAGACTGCTATAGTAAACAATGGAAGAACTTCTCTAAGTTTAAGTGTACTTATGGCTGTAATCTTTCCGGGAGTCGGGGAACCGATTTCCAATATCCCGATAATCTCATCTCCTGCAATTAATGGAGCAAGGACTATATTCCTGATGCCCTGCTTTAAAATTTCATCTTCTATAATTGTACGATTCGGATATGCTTCCAGATCATCGATAATAACAAGATTCCGGGTTTCAAAAGCACGTTCATAAATTGAACCTTTAATACTATTGCAATGTGTTCTGCAATCATCACTAAGAATAAAACTATTTCCGATTTTTTTTCCATATCGTAGAAGAAGATTTGCATGACCGGGAACTTCTGTACTACCGAAAATTAATTCCGGACATTTCAATAATGACCTTAACTTATGCTGCAGCTTTTCTATACCTTTTTCAGTTAGTAAAGTATCCTTATCTAATAAATCATTCTTGATAGATGACACTACTTCCTGGTCTGTTACATTAATTGCATTTATTACTAAGAATCCTCTGAACTCGAAATTCTCCGGCGGAATTAGTTCCTTCAGAAGCTTCACATTTAATATATTTGCCTGAACCAGGTTATTTTCTTCTTTAGATAATTTTTTAAGCTTTCCTGATTTTCTTAATTCAACGAATTCTGCAGCATGATTTAGCTTGTAATATCTCTCCAAACCCGAATCAGGATCAAGGAAATTAACGATCATTGGAAATTCTAATGATATATGTATATCATAAAACTTTTGTAATATCGCAACATAAGCACTTATAATTTTCCCAAGTTTATAAGTTTTTAAATCAATGTTGAGTTTTTTAATTAACAAATCATCTTTAAACTTTAAAAGTCTGTCGAATTCAGGTGATGAGAAAAATATATCATCCGAAAATGGTATCGAAGCAGCAAAAGCTTGCTTTTCATAAAATGCGACAGGAAAAACCATCGACATCAGTCCTCTTATGAGTGCATTGTGTTTTTGTAAGATTGACATATCTTCAATCGGTCCTGCAAGTTCTGGTACCTTTTTGATCTCATCTTTCAAAGTTTCCGTCATCTGTTTCTCGAAATTTTCCAATTCTTCCGGACATTTATCCATAAAATCATACAATACTTCAAAACTCAAAGCTCTCTTAAATGGAAATTCCAAATCTTCTTTCTTTAAAGCAGTATTATTCGCTGCGAGTATAGGATTAATTTGCTTTGTTTGTTTCATATTTTGATGATTCACTTAATGAAATATTAATACAAATTTAGATTAATGAAATTTTTAAATCAAGTGGGTGTGAAAAATACTGTGTTTATATTTTTTAACTAAAGTATAATTGTAATATTATTAAATTAAAATAAACATTATCTTTGTTAACTGGAAACTTAATCAAAGATATTAACGTAATTTCAAATAAAAATAACCTGATTGTATATTTTACATTCTAATCAATTTTTGAAATTGTATAATATTCAAACAAATCAATTAGTCATTTAATTCAATATTTTTATAAATTAAAAAAACAAAACAATGAATAAAAAAATTATTTTTTTCGCTTTAGCTGTTATGTTTATTTTCAGCTATAAAGGCTTTTCTCAAACTGCTGATGAGGTAATTGAGAATTATATAAATGCAATCGGTGGATTAGACGTTATTACCGCAGTTCAATCATATGAAATGAAGGGAAATATGAAAATGGGAAATATGGATATACCGTTTACAGTTTACCTGAAAAGACCTATGAAAGCATTACTTGAAGTTAACTTTCAAGGAAAGTCTATGAAACAAGCATACGATGGCACGATTGCCTGGACTATTAATCCATTCGCGGGTTCAGAAGACGCCGAAAAAATGGATGAAGGTCAGACAAAACGCATGAAAAATATGGCAGATATGGATGGTCTTCTCGTAAATTATAAAGAAAAAGGCAGCACTGTCGAACTAATCGGAAAAGAAGATTTCGAAGGTACAGAAGTCTATAATATAAAACTCATTGATAAAGACGGAGATCAAACAAATTATTACATAGACGCTGAATCATATCTGATTTTGAAAGAAGCATCTAAAACAAAAGTCGAAGAAAAAGAAATAAACACAGAAACTATATTAAGTGATTATCGTGATGTTAATGGAGTTAAAATAGCTTTTGCTATGGAAGTTGATTCAGATGCAAACCCCATGGGAACACAAAACATTGTTATGGATGAGATGAAACAAAACGTAGAAATCGATGATAACGTATTCGTCATGCCTGAAAAAACTGAAGATGTAAAAGATGATGTAGATGATAAGGATTAATAAATTCAAAATCATTATACTTTGTAAGTGTATACTTTAATAATATAGAAGCAATCTTGAAAGTATTCTTTTTGTTTTTAGAGGTTGCTTCTTTTTTTGATATTATTTTTTTAAAATTATTAACACACGTCTTTCTAATCTAAATTCTAAACAACAATGCCATCACCCAAATGTTACTTTAAGGTCATTTGTTATACAACAATTTTTTTACTACTGAGTTCTAATTTATTATATTCACAGAGTAATATAAATTTAACATCAAGCACATTTGGTTCTATAAAAGCCCGTCATATAGGTCCTGCTGTTATGAGCGGCAGAATAACGGCAATAGATGCGGTCAACGACAATCCAAGAATTATATATATTGGTTCGGCAAGCGGAGGCGTCTGGAAATCAATCACAGGCGGTACGCTTTTCAACCCAATATTTGACAAACATACACAATCCATAGGTGCATTAACTATAGACCAGCAGAACCCTGATATTATTTGGGTAGGCACGGGTGAATCGAATATGAGAAATACTGTATCTGTCGGGACTGGATTGTATAAATCAAACGATGAAGGCAGTACGTGGAAACTTGTTGGACTTGAAGGCACCGAACACATAAGCAAGATTGTAATTCACCCGCAGGATGACAACGTAGTCTATGTCGCTGCACCGGGTCCTCTCTGGAGCGATAGCGAACACAGGGGCTTATACAAAACAGTAGACGGTGGTATTACATGGGAAAAAATTCTTTATATAGATGAAACAACCGGTTGTGCCGATATAATTATTGACCCAAAAAATCCGGACGTATTATATGCCTCCATGTGGCAATTCAGAAGAACACCTTACTCATTTTCCTCTGGAGGTCCCGGAAGTGGTTTATATAAAAGTTATGATGGCGGGCAAACATGGACAAGAATTGATAAAGATTTCACAGATGGTGATATCGGAAGAATATGTCTTGCACTCGCGCCGAGCAGTCCCAAGAATATTTACGCAATTGTCGAATCGAAAACTACCGGATTATACAGGTCAACAGATGCGGGAAACACCTGGAAAAGAAACAGTACTACCGAAAATGTTATATTCAGACCTTTTTACTTCAGTGTTATTATGGTCGATCCTGTTGACCCGAACAGAATATACAGACCGGGTTTATCATTATCATACAGTAATGATGGAGGAGAGTCTTTTACAGAAGCTTCATTCGAAGGCGGGTGGGTACATTCAGACCACCATGCATTGTGGATAAATCCAAACAACCCGCTGCATTTGATATTAGGAACGGACGGAGGAGTTTATCTCTCATTCGACAGAGGCAACAACTGGCTGTTTCTGAAAAATCTTCCTGTATCACAGTTTTATCATGTAGATTATGACCTCGAGAAGCCTTACAACGTTTATGGGGGTTTGCAGGATAATGGTTCATGGAAGGGACCTTCTAACAGTCCGGGTGGAATCGAAAACAAAGACTGGACATCGATAGGTTTCGGTGACGGATTCTCAGTACATCCCGACCTTACGGATAACAATATTGTTTACTGGCAGTACCAGGGCGGGAATTTATACAGGAAGAATCTCAAAACGAATGTGGCTAAAGAGATAAAACCGTATCCGGGTATTAATGACCCCGAACTGCGTTTCAACTGGGATACACCGATGATTCCAAGCCGTACAAACCAAACTGTTTTTTATACGGGTTCACAATACCTATATAAAACGACTAACAAAGGCGACAGCTGGGAGAAACTCTCACACGACCTTACGACAAACGATCCCGAAAAACAAAAACAAGCGGAATCTGGAGGTGTTACAATAGATAATTCTTCTGCAGAAAACCACTGCACAATATTTACAATTTGCGAATCCCCTCTTGATGAAGAAATAATCTGGGTGGGAACGGACGATGGAAATGTTCAGGTTACAGAAAACGGGGGCGATGATTGGAAAAATGTTGTTAAGAATATTCCGGACCTTCCACCGACAACATGGTGCAGCAGCATCGAAGCAAGTAACTTTGACAGGAAAACAGCCTACGCAACTTTCGATGGACATCGGTACGGTGACATGAACGTTTATGTTTACAAAACTACGGATCTGGGAAAAACATGGCGCTCGCTTACTACTCCAGATATTAATGGATATGCATGGAAAATCAAAGAAGACCTGGTGAATCGGAATTTACTTTTCTTGGGAACGGAGTTTGGACTTTTTATAAGTATCGATGGAGGATATAAATGGGCTCAGTTTAAGGAAAACTGTCCAAACGTTTGTGTAATGGATATTGCAATTCATCCCCAGACACATGATTTAATTCTTGCTACACATGGAAGAGGGGTTTTCATAATCGATGATCTTACTGCCTTAAGAAATCTTAACTATAGTTTGATAAATACCGATGCTGCCCTATTGCCGACCAGACCGGCTTTTGTAAGTTCTTTTGGGTTTAGTGGATATCCTGTCAATGCTGGTGAATTCGTAAGCCAGAACAGACCGAACGGAGCCGTTATAACATATTATTTGAAGAAGAGATTAGTAACAGGAAAACTTGAGATAGAAATTTTAGATAATGAAAACAATTTAATAAGCAAAATACCCGGTACAAAAAGAATCGGAATTAACAGGGTTGTATGGGACATGAGATTACAACCCCCGAGAGTAGCAACAGGTTCTAAAATCGAGTACAGTGGATTAGTCGGTCCTTATGCACCCGCCGGTATTTATAATATTAAGTTGATCATGGGAAAGAAAACTTTTTCGGGAAAAGTAGAGATAATTCCCAATCCTTATGAAGCGTACACACAAGAAGATAGAGAAATTCATCACAATACGGTAATGAAATTATATAATATGCAGGAAGAGCTTGCATTCATAAACGCACAGGTTATGAAAACGTATGAAGATGTGGAAAAAAGAATAAAGGATATAAAAGAAGATAATGAACTTAAAGTCTCACTTAACAGCTTCGCAGATAAACTTAAAAGCTTCAGGGCGACACTCGTTACAACGAGCGAAGAAAAAGGAATCGTAAGAGATGAGCAATTAAGAGAAAGGATTGGCGATTTGTATTTTAGCACATCTTCATACCCGGGCAGACCGACTGACTCACAGCTTGATAGAGTGAAAGGGCTTGAAAAAGATATGAAGAAGGCTAAGAAAACGAAGAAGGAGCTCTTGACAAAAGAGTTGAAGAAAATAAATGAAACATTGAAAAAAGCGGGTATGAGTGAGATAACTTTATTGACAAAAGAAGAGTTTGAGGAAGGGGA
>CAYYJH010000041.1:0-1719 GCA_964472195.1 uncultured Ignavibacteriaceae bacterium
TCAACAACAAACCAGTTCGCATAGTCATCGTTGTTATCGGGTCCGTTATATCTCGCAACCCACTGCTGAACACCCCCGGAGTTATATTTTACTGTGCAGTAATCATCATAGGTCCCGTTTCCAAAACTATTCCCTGTAATCAGTACGTTTCTCTGGTAATCTAATATGATAGAATATGCATTATCGACACCGTTTCCTGGACCGTTGTACCTCCTCACCCACTGCTCGACACCGTTTGAGTTATATTTTATCGTGCAGTAATCTGCAAGAGAGCTCACACCTTTGCTGAATCCAACTATATAAACGTTGTTACTTCCATCTGTTACACACGAAATTGATTCGTCTATTCCATTCGCAGGTCCGTTATAATCTCTTGTCCAAACGGTATCGCCGCTTGCATTGTATTTGATAGTGTAATAATCAAGGTCTGTTGCTGCTCTTGTAGTGGAACCTGTTACAAGAATGAAACCATCTTTATCGATCGTTATACAATTACCGAAGTCGTCATTGTTATCGGGTCCGTCATATCTTTCCGCCCACTGTTGCACACCGTTTTTGCTATATTTTATCGTGCAAAAATCTGCCATCGAACCTGCTCCTGTACTGTACCCCGTAACATAAACATTTCCCGAATCGTCAATTGCAACAGAATATATTTCATCGTCAGCATTACCGGGTCCGGTATACCTTGCAATCCACTGCTGAACACCGTTAGTATTATATTTGATAATGCAATAATCGAAACCGGTACCGCTGCCAGTACTCGCACCGCTGACATATACGTTCGCAGAATCGTCGAGCTTTATCATATATGCTTCATCGTGCCCATTACCCGGTCCGTTGTATCTTCTGGTCCACAAAGTATCACCGCTTGAATTATATTTTATTGTGAAATAATCTAAACCTGTTCCATTTCCTTCGCTTGTTCCCGTTACGTATATGTTTCCTGCTGTATCAACTGCCATGTTAGTCGCTTCATCATAATCATCAGCTGGACCGTTGTATCTTGCCACCCAGTCCTGGTTTACCTGTGCAAACGAACTTTCGATTGCTGTGGAAAGAAATATTATTACCAATAGATATTTTATTCTGTTCACCATAATTACTGATTTTTTAATTTTTATAAGATTTTAAGAATATTCAAACATATCGGAAAAAATTTAATTAAATTTAATATTACAGATATATCGAGAATCTCCTTCCCCCTCAGGCTCTAATTGCTGAAAATGATTTAATCGGAACACCTCCGAAAGGAAATTCCCATGTTTTCTTTCACAAATATAAATTTTATTATACTCCTTTTGCAAAAATTTTATTAAATTATAATACAGAATTTTGTTTTAAATATAAGAGGGCGAAGTCAATCCTGAAAAGGATTAATTCTTTATTAAGAACCTTCCACGGTTTTATTGAAGAAAACTTCTGCCCTCTTTTTTTCATCTCTGCATACCTCCTGTCCAACAGAGTTGATTAATTTTAAATTTTTCCTAAAAAAACTTAGAAAATTGTTTATTTATTTTTTCATAAAAAAACCCTCTCACAGATTACTGAAAGAGGGTTAATGATTCCGTATTCAAATTTTTGAAAAGAAGTATTTGAATTAATTCTAAACCTAATATTCCTGCTATTTTTCAAAACACGAATTTAGAAATTGTATTTAATATTTATATCATTTCACTATTTTCCAAAGTTATTTTAATGTTTTCTTTTACCCTATGC
>CAYYJH010000041.1:1819-24431 GCA_964472195.1 uncultured Ignavibacteriaceae bacterium
TTATATCATTTCACTATTTTCCAAAGTTATTTTAATGTTTTCTTTTACCCTATGCTAATATTCTCAAAACATCAATTAAATTTAATTTTTCAATATCGATAAGAAACAATAATACTAGATCATTTTATCAATATCATTCTTTTTACTTCAGAGAAATCACCTGCTGTTAATTTATAGAAATAAACTCCGGTTGCGAAACTGCTTGCATCCCATGTAACACTATGAGAACCAGCTGTCATATTTTGATTCAATAATTTTGCAACTTCGCTTCCAGTTATATCATAAATCTTAAAAGTTACCAAGCCAGAATAATTTTGAGGTAATTCAAATTTAATATTTGTAACCGGGTTAAATGGGTTTGGATAATTCTGATGAAGAACGGGTGAATTATTTTTATTACTCACGATTTGGTTATCGGGCAAGAATCCTCTAACCGGTAATTCTATATATGTATTTTTCAATCTCATATAGTTACGGCTATTTTTCATCACGGGTAAAACATGTGGATTGGTCTCAAGGAAATCAAAATCATCCGGTGTGGTATCAAGATTAGTAACAATAATCCGTAACTTGCTTCCTGCTGAAAATTGATGCGCAAATGCTAATCCTTCTATTACTGTATTCTTCCATGTTTGCTGTTTATAATATCTATCAGTATAATTAATCCTGTTAATAAAATTAACGGTATTATCCGCTTTCACTTCGAACAATTGAAAATTGAACTGGCAGATGTTAGCAGTAGAATAATAATTCAAATGCATTTTAGGTGTCCCGATAATTTGTATTTCATTAGCAAAAGGCTGTGTATCGAATATCAATTGACGCTTCTTAAAATTATTATTGAATCGAGAACCTTTAAATTCATCGTACACAGCAGATTGTAATGAATAATTTCTCCTTACCCTGTTTACTAATCTCTTGTATGAATAATTACTGTTAACAGGTCTAAGTTTGAGTTTATTTTTTTTATGAAAATAAAGATTTACATTTGAAATACCCAGTGGAGGCCATACTTCCGAGCTGTCATGAATGAAAGACCACATACCGTTATCTGTTCTTGGATAAGTCGTCATTGCGTAATGATATTTAGGTCTTGTGTTAATACCATTATCAATACCCCAGATATAATAAAAAAACCATTCGTTAAAGAAATTCATGTGCCATTGGTTCTCAGTATAAGAAGTATCTCCTCCATGCCCCATCACAGCACCAAGATAAACACGGTGTGGAAACTGAATTATCGGGAGTGACTCTATAGTATTCTTCGCATTAAAGAAAAAGTCCTGCCAGGAATTTTCTACCAGTATAGGAACCTGGCAATTCCCAACTTTATCAAGAAAATCTCTGCCAAGAGGCATATAGTACGCAAGGCTGTCCCATTTATCCGACTTCACACCCGATGCATAAATCCAATCTGACATTCTATCAACAGTAGGTGTATACCTGACCGAATCCGGTGTGTATTCGACAGACCACAAAAGTGTCATTTTAACACAGCCGTTTTCCATCCAACTGCTTGCAAAATTGGGAGAAGATAATGCTGAAATCATAGAGTTAACTTGCATTCCATTACAAGCTGCCATGTATGGTAATGTTCCACCCTGTGAACCACCCATAATTGCAATCTTGGTTGGATCCAAACCTACAACATCATTTTTAACATAATTCACAAATTCCATCAAGTCTTCAGCTTCGACCATACTTATCAGATTCGATAATCCTTCTGAATTACCCTGCCCCCTAACGCTGTATGTATAAACAACATAATTATATTGAGCTTGGGCAAATGCAAAATGTTCTAAAGTTTCTTTCCTGTCACCGTATCCATGAACCATAATCACGACCGGATAACCATCAGGCAAATATGGATTGGGAACATTTGGATAAAACTTTGAGCAATCCATTTTGATTCCATCCCTCAGAGTTAAAAGAAAATCCTCTTTAATTACTATATAAGGATCGTCTGATTGTGGGATAGGTGATGGTAATAACTTAAACTGATATCTATCAATCGGACCTTTTGGTCTGTTTTGTGCGTGTAAATCGACCGAAGATAAAAGAAGTACAAGTATCAAGAATTGCGAAACAATAAAAGCATAGCTTTTTAAAAACTTGAAGTAATTTAACATTGTTGGTAAGTTTATTTTAATTAATATTTTTTCTCTAAAATTTTCTTATAAAATGGAATAAGTTTGCAGACATTTTGTCTGCAAACTTAATTATACATCATTATTTAAATTCTTTTAATAGTGGTCTGTTGAATCCCAAACTACTTTCTTTTTATTTGTATTATATACCTTGAAAGCCCTGGCTGTCGCAAAGATATTTATTATGTTATCGAACGGAAGCCTTACAATGCTAAGCATTGCGTATTTGAATCCATACCAATTATAAGTGAAAGCAAAACGATGAAATATCCTGCTAACCATGAAGAAGAATGTTGCAAGCATCAGATACCACAAAACAGAACTCTTCTCGACGACGGGTAAGGCAAATTGGAAATTAAATGTTATGCTTAGAAGATAAATTACAAAATAAGCAAATACTATGTTAGACAACAATATTCCTAAAGCACTAACGATAGATTTTCTATCCCTCAGCAAGAAATATTTTGTTTTTAATGAACCTTTCCATTTATGAATCTTCCAATTCTGGAATGCAATTCCTGCAATCCATCTTGATCTCTGTTTTACAGCACCCCAGAATGTATTCGGGAAATATTCCGCTGTTGCAATCCTGGAAGTTTCACCTTTCGCATCAGTAGTCATGTTTACAAAAGCTGTCTTGAAACCTAATTTATAAAACCTTAATCCGAGTTCATAGTCTTCTGTGAGATTTGAATCGTTAAAAATCTGAACTTTTCTCTTTTTCTTAAGGTCAATTTCATTATCTTTAGTTTTTTTAACTTCCAGTTCGGGTTCAGTTGCCGGAGGCTGCATGAATAAAGTGTCGGGTTTTTCAACTTCGACTGTCTTTGTTTCTTCAACCACTTCTTCTGTAATTTCTTCCTTAAGTGTTTCCTTTAGTTCTGGTTCTGGTTCTTCTTCCTCAACTATCTTAAGTTCCGGCTCTTCTTCTAAAACTTCTTGTTTTACACTCGATTCATATATCATTTTTATTTCTTCATCAATCTTCTTAAGTCTCTCCTCTGTAGTTTCAATATGAACGTCTTCTTTGGTTTCTTTGGGAAGCTCAACTTTAACTTCTTCTTCCTTTGCAGGAGCTTCGAGTAATTCTTCTTCAACTTTTTCATCAATTACCGGAGTTTCAATCTTTTCTTCCTTAATTTCTTCTTCAGCTACCGGAGCTTCAATCTTTTCTTCCTTAATTTCTTCTTCAACTACCGGGGTTTCGATCTTTTCTTCTATTATTTCTTCTTCTGCGATCTTTGATTCTAATTCTTCTTCATCGTACAGTAATTTATAGTGGTCTTCTATCTCTTTTACCTTCTCATCAATCTCCTCACTTCTTTTTTTAAATTCCTGGCTCTCTAATACCTTTTCGGTTTCATCTAAAACTATTTCTTCTTTTGCCTTGTCTTCAATTTCTCGTTCTACCTCTTTATCTTCAGGAATTGTTGATTCGCCCTCAGAATAAACGGGTCTTATATCAACATCCTTCAATTTTGATTCAATATCCTTTTCCGTTTCTTTAACTATGTCTGCATCTAATAACTGGTTATAGAATGTATCAAATAACTTTTTATATATATCACCTTTATCACTTGATTCAGCTTTTTCTTTATCTACTTCCTCAAAAGTATCATCTATCTTTTTAATTTCATCTCTATCTTCTTCTTCCGAAGCTTGCGAACTAATGATTTCTTCCGGTAATTCATCAATCTCTTTAACTTCTGTTTTCAATTCATCTTCAGTTTCTAAAGGCTTTTCATATAATTCTTTTAATCTCTGGTCAATTTGTGTTAATTTTTCATAAAGTGCATTTGTATTAGATTCTTTTTCAACAGCTTTTTCCTCTAACTCTTGAGTTTCTTCAGACGTTTGCTCAGGTTCATCATGAAGCTGCTCAAGTCTTTTATCAATTTCGGTTAATTTATTCAACAACTTGTCAGATTTATCTAATTGTTCAGTTTTATCTTTTTCTTCTTCTGTAACTTTTTGATCTGCATCCTCTTTTGGAAGATCATATAATTCTCCAATTTTTTCATCAATCTGAAGAAGTTTATCATAGATCTTATCTGTTCTTTCGTATATTTCATCTGGTTCATGATTTATCATTTTAATCTCATCATCAACCTTCTTTAATTTATCACCGACAGATTCTTCAACCGAATCGTCTTCTGAAGAAATTCCAGCTTTTTGTGTCCTCTTATCATAAAGCATTTTGATTCTTTCTTCAATTTCATTGATCTTATTATCAACAAAATTATTACCATTGCCATTATCATCCCCAGATGAATCTTCAAGACTTATAGACTCGATATCGTTAATTAATTTTTCTGTATCATCTACTCTATGCTGTACTCCAAGCTTATATCGAATATCTTCGTCTTTTTCAATTTCTTCTCCCATCCCAGAATCATAATATGACTGAATATATTTTTCCTCACTTTTCTTATCTGTACTTTGATATTTAGTAACACCTTTTCTTTCAGCGTTTTTCAACAAATGAAAATTTGCATCCAACAACTGCTCATAAAAAGAATTATACATATCATCGTAAAGATCCTCTTCGATTAATAATTCTCTGAAGAAAGATAGTGTATCTTCTTTAGGAATTGTGTCTCCGTATTGCAAGTTAAGAAATTTTTGGAAGCTCTTTCTATCCGAAATCTCGACAGCTAATTCTTTGTTTGTCAATTCATATATGGTTTGAAGGACGAAACATTTTACGATTGATTCGAGATTATAATCTTTACTCGTTCCTATTAAAGAATCTGATATTCTTTCTTTAATTGGTGTAACTACCTTATCCCAATTTATTGTATCGTTGATCTTATCAAGAACAGTAGTGTTATTACCCTTAGCTTGTTTTCTTATAATCTCAATAAGAGTATCTGTGATTGGGGGATTTGAAATTTTTGTGTTAGTCATTTTATTGTTGTTATTTAAAAACCTTTATGCAAAAAATATTAAAATTAATTTTCATCTTATTTAACTATAAACTTCTTCTTCAACTTTATCTTCGACCATCTTTTTTACGACTTCTTTAGTCTTTTTTACTGTTTTCTTTGTATCAATATGTTCTTCTTTACTTTCAAGCAAATCATCAAACGATTTTTTCCTGGTATAAAGATTCTCTTCTTCGAGTACAACTTCTTTTTTGGGTTTTACTTCTGGCTTTGGTGCAACGAAGGTTGTTTCACCAGGTTGAATTTCTTTACTCTGTGATTCAAGATAATAGAAAGCCTTGCGATTAAATGCCATACCTGTACCCGCAAATGGTATGAAAGAAGCTACTGATTGTCTTACGATCATATCTTTTGTATGTAATTCGGCAAATGCATCGCAATAAGTTCTGTGGAAGAATTTTCCGGCTTTGTTCTTTATAGGAATCACTGGAATCTGAATAGCATAATGACCTTTGTACATTATCATATAATTGTACAGTTTCAAAGAATACGGATGAATGAAATCTTCTGAATCGTGAATCAATAAGACATCAAAGTTACCGTTTAGCTTTTCATATTCATTCACACAAGCATACATGTTGTTTAAATTGTCTGCTTTTGTTGTTGGACCATCCTGCGGATTTAGACATAAAATAACCCTCTTATCTTTTCTCGCATAATCTCTAACAACTTTAACAGTTTTAAGGTCATTCGGATAAACGGCAATAAATATTTTGTAGTTTGCATATTCAATGTTGCTTAATGCATTCCTTAAAGTTCTGCCAATAACCCTATGTTCCTGCCAGGCACCTATCATAATTGCAATAGGTCTTTCTGGTTTCTTTTTCATTTCAGAAAAATTTGGAAGACCTTTTTTGTACTTACGCCTGCGTAACCAATACATTAGATCTAAATAAAAATCGTCAAGACCGCTTACGACAAGCATTATGGCTGTTATCCATAATAAGATGTGAAATATATCGAATATCATAATGATGTATTAAAAATTAATTGAAAACCTGCTTTAATTTGAAAAGTATCCTCTCTATTTTCGAGGAAATAAAATTTATTTGTTGCTTCTACAAATATTGACGGGAAGTTTATTAGATTCGGTTTGAAACTCACACCTGCACTAATTTCCGTGTAGTTATTATAGTTTAATTGTTTGCTGTCTCCTTGAGCAAACTGACCTAAGTAAAATTCTATGTTTGAGTATCCCCCGGTTAAATATCTCAATGTTTCTTTTAAATAAACCTGACCGAAGAAGTTTCTGAATTTGTAATCGTAAAGTCCCGTACCGTAAATATCCATGAAAATAAATTCTCTCTTAGATGTTTTTCTTCCTGCGTAAAAAGCCGGACTACCAAATCTATATCCTGCAGAAAGCATTGGTTTAAAATTGAAACTGTTCTTTTTAAAATCAATTTCCCTGACATAACCTGCTCTTATTTCAAAAACAATATAGTCGATAGGTAAATATTTCCAGAAACCTCCAACTTCGACAAACCTATCATTATAAATATTGTCTGGCTTTGAACGACTGTCGAGATAAATATCGGTATATAGTCCTGTATAAAGTCCTTTTGCAACTCTATAATTAAGATGACCGACTAAGTTTGAAATATAATTTTCCTGAAATGTATCATAATAATTATAGAAATAGACATCAAAGGCTGCTGGAGAAAGATAAGGAATCATTTGTTTTAAATAATATATAGCCTTCCTTGATTCATCAATTTCATCGTAATCCTTTGAGGTTCTTTCAACATATTCAAAATACTTTAATGAAGTTTTATACTTTTTTTGTTTATCGTAAATGTATGCAAGCTGTAAATGAATATTGGTTTTTTTCGGATTTTCTTTTGCATATTGTCTAAAAATCTTTGCTGCTTTAGTTAATTCACCATTATTCAGTAAAGCATAAGCTTGATTCAAATCTTCATCAGTCATTGTTCCTTCAATCTTCTCCGTAACTCCAAGATTCTTATTTATGTTTGCTATTTCTTCATTGGCACTTGCAACTTCTGATTCATTAGTCGAATTTTCAGCAACATACTTGAAATATTCTAATGATTTTGTATAATCTTTTTTATTATTATAGATATATCCTAACTGTAAATGAATCTTAGTATCATTAGAATTCTTTGTGAGGTATTCTTCAAACAAAGTTATAGCTTTATCGTTATCTCCGTTGTTTAAATATTCATAGGCTTTGTTTAATTCAGTGTTTTCATTTAAACTTTTTATGTTTTCTAATTCAAGCTTCGCTCTATCAACCTCTGATATATCAGTTGAATTATTTTTTACATAATCAAAATACTCATAAGCCTTATCAAAGTTTTTATCTATATAATGAATATAAGCAAGCTGCAAATATATCTTAGTATCTTCAGGATAATTGACTATGTGACGCTCGAAAATTTCAGTAGCTAATTCTGTTTGACCTGAATTAAGATATGAATATGCTAAATCCAGTTCGTCATCGTTTGTTTGAGAAAATAGTTTATTAAAACCAAAACCTGATAAAATTACCATGATTGAAATCATGATTATTAGATTTCTGCTCTTTCTCAAATTCTTTTTAGTGTACATTATCGATTGTTTAATTTCTGATGAATTATTGTGATATTTTTGATTGAATTTTTTCACTCTTAAATAATGTGCAAATATCAAGCCAAAGTTGTCTTATTTTGTTACTTTTTTATGTGGTTGATTTATAGAGGTTTAAATCTAAGATATGCTTCAGCTAAGAGAGGAAGAAAAATATTTATTATTATATAATAGTCTGTACACTATCATTATTATAAGCTCACTATTATACTTAAAAGTTAGATTAAATAATAAATTATTCAATTTTTGAACGGATTAGTTTTACCGCATTAACAACTCTCGGTCCAGGTCTAAAAAGTATGTTTTCATCGACAAAAATTACTTTATTTTCTTTTACAGCTTTCGTTGAATTCAGATTATCAGAAATCTCCTCTTCGTACTTTTCATACCCTTTAACATCCGATGTATCCGTAGGAAAAATTATGTACTCAGGATCTTTTTCTGTTACATCCTCATAACTTATCATCGGGTATTCAATTGCTTCGTCCCGATAAAGATTATCAAAACCAGATAACTCGATAATTTCATTTATAAACGTATTATGGTTTGCTGACATTAACGGATTAACAGATATCAGCAGCAGACATTTTTTTCCAATAGAATTTCGATTTAAATTTTCAAAATAGATTTTATCATTATTAATTTTATTTGAGATTTCATTAGCTTCTTTTTCCTTTCCTGTAATTATTCCGAGGTCATTTATCATTTTTATTATGCCGTTAACATTTCTTGGATTTGTTACAAATACTTTCAATCCAAGATTCTTAAGAGCTTTGAAAGATTGTTTAGCATTCCCTTCTACAGTCAGTAATATTAAATCCGGTTTTAAAGAAGTTATGATTTCATAATTCGGGTCAATCATCCCCCCGACTTTCGTTTTATTTTTTGCATCAACAGGATAATCGCAATAGTTTGTTACACCAACAACCAGTGAATCTGCTCCAATTGCATATAAAGTTTCGGTAATATTTGGAGCCAATGAAATAATTCTTTTGGGAAGTGTGCCTAAGGAGATTTCATTTCCTAAATCATCCTGTATAGTAAGACTATCGTTGCTTATTTCTCTTTCATCATGGCAGGAAATGAAAACAACTACCAGAGTTATGCTGAAAATTAAACGTGCTAATTTTAACAAAATAAAACTAAATTATTATACTTAGTAAATTTTAGAAGATGTGATTTGAAAATTATTTGCTATTTGGAATTTGTTTTTTGTTATTTTAAAAAGACAGATCATGTTTTCAATTTCTTCTTCTTAGCCGCAGGAAAAAGTACATTGTTTAATATCAACCTATAACCGGGTGAATTCTTAAACCTGCTTAAATCTGTTGGAGGATCTCCTACCAAGTGCTGGTAATCTTCCGGGTCGTGCCCGGAATAAAAAGTAAATGTTCCCCTGCCATAATTCCCGTGTACATATCTCACAAAATCAGTCTCTTCATTTAGTGCGAGTATAGTTATGTTCTTTTTTAAAAACTCTTTTCTAAATCCTGATGTCTGCCCTAAAAATCCTTTTATCAAAGCTGTATGACATTGGTTTAGCATTGTAGGTACAGGGTCAAACTTTGCTGAAAAGTCCACAAGATTAAAATAATCATTGCTTTCACCCATTATTACAAGATCACCGGTAATATCAATATCAGAAAATTCATAAACATAAGGATTCATCTCTATTTTAAAATTCTCGAAAGCAAGACATTCATCGTAATCGAGTTTATCGTTAGCAAGCGGGTCAAGCGGGTCTCCATCATACATTACGTCACATATATCTGTATTTTGAACTGCAAGGGCAATATCGTACGTATCGGTTCCCGAGCACATTGTGAAAAGAAATCCGCCGTTAGCAACATAATTTTGTATTTGCTTAACTACATCAAGCTTCAGATGTGATACCTTTTTATATCCAAGTTTCAAAGCCATCTCTTCACTCAACTTCTGCTGAGCTATATACCAGTCCGATGCATGAAAAGCAGCATAGAATTTTCCGTACTGTCCGGTAAAATCCTCGTGGTGCAAGTGAAGCCAGTCGTAACCTTTTAGTTTTCCCTCCAATACTTCTTTATCCCAAAGTTTTTCGTATGGAATCTCAGCATACTCGAGTGCAAGCGTAACAGCATCATCCCAGGGAAGTGCATTCGGAGGAACGTAAACAGCTATCTTAGCAACTTTTTCCAACCTGATCACATCCGTGTTGCTATTTTCGTCCTTTACATCAGCATAAACCTGTGCGGTTTGCGTACCATCGAGCAACTCATAAGAAACCCCTTTTTGTTTGCATTCATATTCAAGCTCGGACGAGTAACCAAACATAAAAGCTCCCCCTCGATAATTCAATAACCAATCAAGCTCCCTGCCGTTAAGCAAATGCCTGTAGGCAATACCGTATGCTTTTAAATGATCCGTTTGCGAAAGCTCCATCGGAACAAGCAGCTTAACCTGTGCTGAAGAAACATTGGTAAACGATAGGATGAAACAAATAAAAAGAATTAATTTTATTGTATATTTTATCACATTATCAATTTAAATTTATTAGAAGGTTTATTCAAATGATTTAAACATACTATTCTTAAATTTAATAATATCAGATATAATATTATAAGTTCCCAATCAGAAAGAAATTTGTATTTTGAAATTTTAATTATTGGAATTTATTTGTTATTTGTTTTTTGTAATTTTAAATTTTAAGTATTATTTTATGATCGTTTTAGCATTCGAAACTTCCTGCGATGAAACTTCTGTAGCCGTATTAGAAAACGGGAAAGTACTCTCCAACATAATCGCATCACAGTTATTCCACTCAGAATTTGGCGGAGTTGTTCCCGAAATCGCATCGAGAGAACATCTAAAAAAAATCGTTGAGATTACGGAAGAAGCATTAATCAAATCTAAAAAATTTCTAAACGAAATTAATCTAATCGCCGCAACTTCAGAACCCGGTTTGATTGGTGCTCTCCTAATCGGGTTGAATTTCGCAAAATCAATCGCAGCTTCCCTGAACGTTCCTTTCGTTACAGTGAACCACATACAGGCACACATATATTCTACATTCCTTAATCAAAAAAGACCTGAATTCCCTTTCATCTCACTGATAGTCTCTGGTGGTCACACGTTATTAATATTAGTTAATAATTGCTTCGAACATAAAATTCTCGGCACTACGGTCGATGATGCAGCTGGTGAAGCATTCGATAAGGTTGCAAAATTATTGAAGCTCGGATATCCGGGCGGACCACTTATTGATAAGCTCGCTAAACAAGGCAACCATGCATATCATAAATTCCCTTTAGCTAACGTGAAAAACTATCCTCTTAACTTTTCCTTTTCAGGGATAAAAACATCCGTCCTTTATTTTTTAAGAGATATAGATTTTGGAAACAAAAGAAGTGATAAACTTGTTAACGACATTTGTGCATCTTTTCAATACGCAGTCGTAGAATCTCTTTACAGAAAAACTATAAAAGCTGCACAACAATATGATATAAAAAACTTATCTATATCGGGGGGTGTCTCGGCAAACTCCTATCTGCAAAAGAAATTTTTTTCATTGAATAAAGAGGGTTACAAAATCTTCATTCCAGACATCGAATATTCAACAGATAACGCAGCTATGATTGGTCTTGTAGGAATGCTCAAATACAAACTAACTAAAAGAAAGAAATATTACTCCCGCGAATCCTTCAACGAAAAAGCAAAACCAAGATTGAATTATGAGAACTTCTGACAAAAATAACTTTTACTTCTTCCTCTTCCTCTTGCTTCTAATATGATTACCCGATATGTAAACAATAACAGCAACCACAAGGTGAATCCAGAACCATGGACTTGACGTGCCAAGGTTGTCGACTATGTAGATCAAAACCAGTACTCTCGGGATAAAAATCGTTAACAATATATCACCCACAAAAGGAACGCTGTTATACGGAATTGAACCTGTGAAATAAAAAATGATTAACGTAACTCTCGGTATAAAAAGGGATAGAACTAAAAAAAGTGAATCCATAATGATTCAATTTTAGTTTTAAAATATTTCAAAAATAATTATTAATAAATTAAACTGCAGTTCTTTTTTGAAATCCGAAAAATCAATTTCTGACTTAACAATATATAATACAATTTTTATTCTCCATAATGTAATTACTGCTATCATAACAAAAAATGAAAGAAGCACATTTCTATAATAATTTAGACGACAATAAAGTCCAGTGCACGCTCTGTTCACACAAATGCATCATCAGCACCTCCAAACGTGGAACCTGCGGTGTCCGTGAAAACATCGATGGAGTTCTCTACGCACTTAATTACGGAAAATTAGCTGCACAACACATCGACCCGATCGAAAAGAAGCCTTTATTTCACTTTTACCCAGGCTCGAAGTCATATTCTATATCTACCGTTGGTTGTAATTTCAGATGCACTTTTTGCCAGAACCACGATATTTCCCAATTGCCTGCCCGAACAGGTAGAATTATAGGGAAGTATTTTTCACCAGAGGATGTCGTGGAAAAAGCTGTTAAGTACGATTGCAAGAGTATTTCTTATACTTACACCGAACCCACTATTTATTTTGAATATGCTTTAGACGTTGCAAAGATCGCACAACAACATAATATAAAAAACGTATTTGTTACAAATGGATACTTCTCACTCGAAGCTTTACGTGAAATCATTCCTTATCTCGATGCTGCTAACGTCGACCTGAAATCTTATTCAGAAGACTTCTATAAAAAGCATTGTAAGGCGAAATTAAGTCCAGTGCTGGAGACAATAAAACTTTTAAAGGAATGCGGCATATGGATCGAGGTAACAACATTAATAATTCCTACGAAAAATGATTCTGAAAAAGAGCTGAATTTAATTGCTGAATATATTGCACGTATTGACGAAGATATTCCATGGCACATTAGTGCTTTCTATCCGACTTACAAACTATTAAACGTTCAACCGACTTCTCCCAAAACACTTTTACACGCTCGCGATATCGGAATTAAAACGGGGCTACATTATGTTTACACTGGTAACATCTATAATAAGAATACCGAAACAACTTTTTGTAATAATTGTAAAAAGCCTCTGATAGAAAGACACTTTTATGATGTCGTCAACAGGTTTGTTGTTAATGCTTACTGCCCTTACTGTGGAAATTCAATAGCAGGAGTTGGACTTGATACACCTGAATTGTTACATTGAATTGACAAAGAAATTTAAATATTTTTAAGGAAATTGTCTAAGGCACAAAGACACCAAGTTTTTATTAATATACTTAACACTATCTCAAATGCTTAAGCCATGGTTTATCCTTTTTACAGTATCTCTTTTTATTTTTCGTTATTAACAAGATTCTTTAATCTTGTTAAGTTTTTCTTTTCTTTGTGTTTTAGTATCTTCTCTCCAAGGAGTCACTGCGGGAGTGGCAACATTTAGATAGCTTTTATTTTTTAAAATAAACTACTTTCAAATCTTTTAAAAGAATAATATGGATTTCAAATTAACTGAAGACCAAAAGCTAATCAAGAATACCGTTAGAGATTTTGCAGAACGAGTTATTAAACCAGTAGCAAAAGAGTTAGATGAAAAAGAAGAATTTTCATTAGAGACTACTAAGCAAATCGGTAAACTTGGTTTGTTCGGCATATATTTACCTGAAAAATACGGAGGACAAAATCTTGACACTACATGTTATATTATTGCAGTTGAAGAACTGGCAAGGGTGGATGGTTCGCATGCTGCAACACTGGCAGCTCACAACTCTCTTGGAATAGGACCTTTATATCATTATGGCAACGAAGAACAAAAAATGAAGTACATTCCAAAATTATGTACGGGTGAAGCTGTTTGGTCTTTTGGATTAACAGAACCGGAAGCAGGCTCTGATTCGAGGGGGACAAAAACAAAAGCTCATCTGGATAATGATGAATGGATAATAAATGGTTCGAAGATATTTATTACTAACGGTTCTTCAAAAATTTCATTAGGATGCACAGTTCAGGCAGTCACTGGAGAAAAAGACGGTCAAAAAGAATACTCGACTATCATTGTTGAAAATGGAACACCCGGCTTTAATGCTATTGATATGCATGGAAAGTTAATGTGGAGAGCTTCGAATACTTCCGAGCTATATTTCGAGGACTGCCGGGTACCAAAGAAAAATCTGCTCGGTAAGATTGGAGAAGGGTCGCATATAATGCTCAGCACTTTAGATAACGGAAGGCTTTCGATAGCGGCAATGGGTTTGGGATGTGCACAGGGAGCTTACGAAGCTGCAATGAAGTATGCACACGAAAGAAAACAATTCGGAAAACCTATTGTGAAATTTCAAACAACTGCATTTAAATTAGCAGATATGGCATTGAAAATAGAATTAGCAAGGAATCTTCTTTATAAAGCATGCTGGTTATACGATAACGACCATCCGTTCGCAAAAGAAGCAGCTATGTCAAAATTATATTGCTCTGAAATTGCAAGAGAAGTTGCAGATGAAGCAGTACAGATACACGGAGGATACGGGTTGATGAAAGAATATGATGTAGAAAGATTTTATCGAGACCAGAGGTTATTACAAATCGGGGAAGGAACTTCCGAAATACAAAGATTGGTTATATCAAGACATATAGGATGTTAATATTTCTTATTTAAAATAAAAAAATTCAATGGATGCTTTACTATTAATGTTGTGTACGTTTTTCGGATTTATTATTATGTATAAGCTTTATGGCAAATTCATCAGCCAAAAAATATTCAAGCTTAACAAAGATGCAGTGGTTCCATCCGTAGAATTCGAAGATGGCGTAGATTATGTCCCAACAAAAAAAGAAATCATTTTCGGACATCATTTTGCATCAATAGCAGGAACAGGACCTATAGTCGGGCCAGCTATTGCAATTATCTGGGGATGGCTGCCAGCTTTATTATGGATTTTCATTGGTAGTGTTTTTATAGGAGCTGTTCATGATTTTGGAGCACTCATAATATCGATGCGAAACAAAGGAAAATCAATATCTGATTTCACTGCAAAATATATAAGTAACCGCTCAAAGTTTTTCTTTTTCTTGATTATTTTTTTAGAACTATGGATAGTAATATCAATCTTTGGGCTCGTCATAGCTGTTATTTTCCATATGTATCCTAGTTCAGTATTTCCTGTTTGGCTGCAAATTCCTATTGCTATATACTTAGGACATCTTTTTTATAAAAAAGGAAAAAATATAACAAAATGGTCAGTCATAGCTGTCTTAGTAATGTATTTAACTATAGTATTAGGATACTTCGTACCATTAGATATGCCTGCTGTGTGGGGTATTCCAGCTACAGGTATTTGGACGGTTATACTACTTGGTTATGCATTCTGGGCTTCTGTATTGCCTGTAACAAAACTTCTTCAACCTAGAGATTTCATAAATTCCTATCAATTAATAATCGCTATGACACTAATGCTACTGGGCGTAATTTTCAGCGTTATATTTGGTGGGATGGAAATAGTTGCTCCCACAATTAATGCAACACCAGCCGATACTCCACCTTTATGGCCCTTCCTGTTTATTACAATTGCATGCGGTGCCATATCCGGGTTTCATTCTCTTGTTTCATCAGGAACATCTGCTAAACAAGTCAGAAATGAGCATGACTCTCTCTTCGTTGGTGTTGGGAGTATGTTAACAGAGGGTTCACTTGCAACTTTGGTTATTATTGCTGTTTCAGCCGGTATCGGGCTTGGATATACTACGAAAACAGGTGACACACTTACAGGTGTTAGTGCATGGACTGCTCATTACGCTTCCTGGACATCTGCTGGAGGTCTTTCATCGAATATATCAGCATTTGTAGGCGGAGCAGCAAACATGATAAACTATATTGGAATCCCAAGAGAAATCGCAATTGGTATCATGGGTGTATTTGTAGCTTCCTTTGCCGGTACGACTTTAGATACTGCAACCCGAATTCAAAGATATGTAGTTACCGAACTCTTTGTAGATTTTAAGATACATATATTTAAGAACCGTTATCTCACTACTACTATAGTAGTAGTTTCAGCATTAATCTTAGCTTTCTTGAGCGGTGCTAATGGTCAGGGTGCTTTAAAACTCTGGCCCCTATTCGGTGCTGTGAATCAGACTTTAGCAGCTTTAGCATTAATCGTTGCGACAATGTATCTTAGACACAAAGGCGGAATGAAATGGCTTATAGCAGGCATACCGGCAGTTTTTATGATCGTCATGACATTTTGGGCAACTGTCATGAACCAGTTAGAGTTTGGAGAACATAATAATATTTTGTTGCAAATAATAAATATTGTTATTATCCTGATAGTCGCATGGGTTGTGATAGAAAGTATCATTACGTTTTTCAGGGTATCACCACCACAGGATGCAGAACCAATTTCTGAAAAAGCATAATTAATAAAACTTTTACAAACCAAATAACAAATCCTGTGTTATCATTTACACATTTTTTCTATATTTAATTATGTACAAAACTCTAAAGAAAAAATTCTACTTCATCGTTGTACCAGCAGTTGTTATAGCTGTTCTTTTGATACTCTTAAAACAATTTGATATTCTACAGATTACACCAACGTCTTTTATTCAAAACACAATCTCGCCCGTAATTTTCATTCTCACAGCATTATTAGCAATTGCATTACCAGTTCTTCTACGTACAATATTTAATAATAGTATAAAAGAATCAAAATTCATAACACCAGACAAATTCTACCGTTACCAAAACCAAACTCTGCACTTAATTGCATTCACTCCATACTTAGTATTAATTGCTTATGTTTTGCATTTACCACAATTTTATTTCGGTGGGATTGTTTTGTTCAGCTTGTATGCGTTATATTTTTATTTCCCATCAGAAAAACGTATTAGAAATGAAAAGCGGATTTATCGTGTTAAAGAAGAAAAGAGCTCTATAGTCCAGGAAACAAAATTGTAAATAATATATAAATATAAACTCAAGATTATAAAAATTTGAAATTCAGCATACAGGAAATCATAAAACAGCTTACTAAAAAAGGAAAGCTCATTGATGAAATAACCCGAACGCAAGCTGCAGGGACTGCAGAAAGCGAATTGGTCGAGATGGAACATGTTTTTTCTGTGTTGCTGTTAGGAACATTTGTAGGTTTACCTTCCCCACCAATGAATATTACTTTAGATTTACTTCCCTATTTGGAAAGAGAGCTTTTACTTTTGTTTCGTAAGGTTGAAACAGCAAATGAACCTCTATCAACTTTATTTTCTATTTTTCAGATTGGCTGATCATGGATAGTTCACCTCAATATATTTTTTATCTTGGTAAAGGCGGTGTAGGAAAATCAACGCTTTCAGCTTTAACCGCTTTGAAGTTATCATACAGTTTCCCGGTTCTTTTATTATCCTTGGACCCGGCTCACAATCAATCCGATATATTCGTGAGGAAATTTTCGGAAAAACCAACGTCTGTGAATAAAAATTTACTGGTTAAAGAGATAGATACAGATAAATGGATAAAGAAATATCTTGGTGAAATTAAAGAACAGATGAGGAAAGCATATACCTACTTCACAGCTTTTAACCTCGAAAAATATTTTGAATTAATAAGATATTCTCCAGGCATCGAAGAATACACATTAATCACAGCTTTTAATAAAATAAAAGAACAATATTCTGATAAGAAATTCATTGTAATCGATATGCCTCCAACAGCTTTAGCTCTGAAGTTTTTCAGCCTTCCATCTGTTTCTTTAGTCTGGATAGAACAATTGTTGAAACTGCGAAAGGAAATAATCAGTAAGCAAGAAATGATCACCAAAATTAAACTAGGAAAGAAGGAATTCGAATTAGATAAAGTTTTAAGTAAACTAACCCAGCAGGTAAAATTCTATACAGAACTCCAGCAGGTTTTCCGAAATTTATTCACAACAAAAATAAACCTGGTTTTAAATCCTGACGAACTTTCATTAGCTGAATCCAAAAGAATCGTTAACAAATTACAGTGTATTGGTATTAACATATCAACTCTTTTCGTTAACAAGACATTAGAGGATGATGACTGCAACAGTATAATAAAATCATTCCCGGAATTTCCTTTAATAAAAATTCCTAATTCTACAAGACCTCTGATTGGACCTAAAGTTCTTGAAGAATTTATCTCTGAGATTACATTTAACCACACTCCATAAGCGATAATGATTAATAATATAAAAGATTTTGGTGTAGAATCACCGGTCTTATTAAATTGCTGGAAACATCACAAAGAATTTATTCAGTATCAAATACGAAGAGTAGTAATCGAAGGAGAAGAAGCATACCAAAAACTTCCATCTCAAATTGTTACTATCGGTGACTCGTTGTTAGACCTTTACACAGGCATACTAAATCCGTATGATATTTCTATTCTTGTAAAAAGCGAATTAAAAAAGAAAAGTATTATAAGCAGTCAATCTTATGAAAAATGGATTAAAGAATCTAAAAATAATTATCAAACAATTTACATGCCTGATGGCTCATTCTGGACTTTACGCTTGGGACAACAGGAACGTTATATACATATTCACCCTGGGAGATATTCACCACATACATTAAGAGTCCGGGCGTTAACATTAAAGACAGCCATCACAGTTCAGGCATGGTCAAGAATTCATAAAAACTCTCCTCTTGATATTTATATAATAAATAATGTTCGTGAAGAAATTCTCAATGCTTCTCCTGTAAAGACTGTATCTAAAAAACATGGATTGGGAAAAGTTATATCGTTGTTTGTTGTGTAGTTTATTCGGAATATATCAGAACTATAAGCATAAAATAAAAAACCGCTCCTGCTACACCCAGTGCAAGTAAACAGGGGCGGAATTAGACGGTGACATGAGACGACTTATCAATCCCTTTTAGATAGATACATAACATTCACCTAATTCTATATCATTTATATTTTTCTTGACTCAGGTTTCTAACAATGCTTAATAACTTTTCAAAATATTTATTATCGGTTTACTATATAAATCCAGTTTCAACATTTCTTCACATACATAAACAACACATAAGTATTGTTCAAAAATAAATTCCATTACCGGGTTTTGTTGTCAAAATTTTAATGTTTTCCGTTCTTTCCACAAAATGGGCACGTCCATTTGGAATCAAATGGAGCAACAGGGTGCTGATCATTTATTATGAATGATTCTTCGGTGAACATATGATAAAGCATGCAATCATTCATATATGCTTGTAATAGAGAATCCACAGAAGCATATTTAAATTTACTGAAATACCCCAAATGCTCTTTGAGTTTTGAATTCAGGTCTTTAGCATGCCCAACATATAACACATTAAAAAAATCATCTGGAACTTGACAATAACCTAATAAATAGTTACCAATTAGTCCAGTAGGTATTACTGAATTTATTTCTTTTTCACAAAGTTCAAAAGGACCATTTAATTTAATGTTGCTCATGATTGTTGAATTTTTAATTCTATGAATATTAACCTTTGGCAGGTTAAAATTTTCATTTAATTGATTATAATAATTAAAAATAGTACGATTCATATTCATAAATCTAAATTGTTCATTGAGTTTTCAATATACTGAAAGATACATATAAACATTTCCAATCACTGATTAATAGATTTTCCCCAGGCTTCATTCAAAACTTTTAATGCACTTCCCCTAAGATTCTTTTTGATAATCTCATCGGTATACACAAATTTGAACATCCCTTCAGTAAATGGAGACATTAATATTGTTTCTTCTGAACTATCAATTTCTTTTTTACTTCCGTCTTTTTGTAGCCCTGCGTAAAATTGAATTGAATTAAATTTTTTTTTCATAATAAACCAATTTAATTAACTTTAAATAAACAAGCATTGTGTTAGGATATTATATACAAGACAATGATCATTAGTTATCATTATTATTTCAACTTTTTAAAATTAATCTTCTTAGGATTTAATTCATTATCGAGTATCACCTTTGCTTCATAAGCCTTAGCTCCAATTTTATTAGCTCTATTCATCAGTTCTTTCAAATTAGTATCTGACAGGCTCTTCGGTTCGTCTGGGACAACAGCAGCCTGCACTTCGATTAATACTACAGTACTATTTTTTGTTGCTTCTATATACACATTATCATTTGTGTCGGATTCCTGTTTTTTTATTTCCCAACCTGTACTGAGGAGATAGTTTGAAACAGCATTCTTACCAGCTTTTCCGATTTTTAATGAATTATTCATGAAAATGCTTATCATTAAAATTTATTTAGATTCAGCAAAATCATATCCAGCTTTATTATCAGTACAACTATACAAAAATAATATTTAGTAAAATTGTAAAATTTTCAATCACACCTCTATTAAAGATTCCTCTATCTGTTGATGTAACTTAGGATCATCAGAAAATGCGTGTTCCTCAACTTCGTGTGTTATTAAATCTTGTTCCATATCCGGCCATTCTCCTATCTGTTCAAAAGAACAATCGTACTGTTTTTGAAAAATATTGCAAACAAATTTTTTTTGTGCCATCTCTTTTCTCCTTAAAAGTTTTATTAGAAAAAGATTTTATTAGAACACTACTAATTTTTATTTTATTTTTGTGTTCTATTCAAATATAATACATTTAATATTGAAAAGTCGAGCACAAATTATCGGGGTTGTAATAAAAATATTTCCCTTTTTGCTAAAAAGAAGCTCTGAATAAGCAATAATTGTTGAGATTTTTATATACTTTTTCAAATATTTTAACTATTTTTGGTTTCATAAATATCTCTGTAAAATAAATTTTTCGCATATGGAAAAATCACCGACAAGAAGGATATTTAGAACACTTCAGAAATTAAATAAAATTGAGTTTAAGGATTTTGGAAAATTTGTTTGCTCTCCTTATCACAATAGTAACAAAAATTTAATAAAGTATTACAACTTCCTTGAACGCTACCATCCAAAATTCAAAGAGGTCAAGACAACTCACGAAAGAATTTATAAAGCATTATTTCCCGGAAAGAAATTTAACTATGGCATTTTGAGAAATCTTAACTCGGAAATGGTAACTGTTTTTAAAGAGTTCTTAGCTTATAATAATTACAGAAAAAAAAACATTCAACTTAATTGTAATTTACTGGAAGAATTAAGAAAGAGAAAACTCGAATCTCTTTTTAATAAAGAATTTAAAACAACCTTCGAAAAAATAGATTCAATGCAAACCAGAGATGAAGATTATTATCTAAATAAATTTTTATTAGAATCTGAACTAAACAAATACTTCGATGAGAAATTGACAATAGGTAAAGCTCTCTCTTTTTATAAAGGAAAAACAAATGAAATAAATGATCTGACGAGCTATTTTATAATAGCAATTTTAGAAGCATATATAACACAGATTAGCGGCGGGGGAAAAGTTGATTTCGAAGAAAGTTTAATCTTATACGATGAGATTATGAGTTATATCTCATCAAACCTGGATTATTATAAGCAAATCGATATTATATTTCTTTTATATAATTTTTTAATTCTCTTAAAAGAACCCGATAACGAAGATGTATATAATAATTTGAAAATCATATTAAAAGAAAAAAGGCATACAATAAAAGACTATGACATTAAAACATTTTATATCGAGCTGTATAATTATTGTAAACGTAAACAAGCAGAAGGTTCAAAAAAATACGGATTAGAAAGTTTTGAAATGTTAAAAAATATGCTCGAGACCGGTGTATTTTTTGATGAGAACAATATTATGTCCGATCATAATTATATTAATATTGCGGCATCAGCTTTTAGAATAAATGAAGTCAATTGGGCAGACAGTTTTATAAACGAGTACAAAGAAAGACTTCCTTTTGAAAAAAGAGAAATTGCATTTAATTATAATAATGCTGTCTTGAATTATAAAAAAGGAAAAGATAGTCAGGGAAGATCCAGAAATACGTATTTTGAAAAGGCTTTAAGATTTTTATCTAAGATTACTGTAGATAATTTTTATTATATGACAAGGGTCAAAAACCTTACACTTCAAATATACTATGAGCTAAATGAAATAGATCTTACCATGGAATTGATTCATACGTATAGAATGTACCTTTCCCGAAATATTGTCATGCCTAAAAAATTAAAATCAAGTTACTTAGACTATAACGAGTACGTTAGCAAATTAATAAAAATTAAAACCGGGTCTAAGATAATACACACAAAGCGTTTAAAGAAAGAGCTATCAAGAAAAAGGAATGTGGTTTATAAAGGTTGGCTGTTAGAGAAGATAAATGAATTAGAAACGAAAGATCTAAAATAATGATAAAACTTAAACACTATTTTCATAGTCAATCTATAATTTAATTTTTATAAATTAGACATATAAATGAATAGCACCCCGGTAAAATACCGAAGTGCTATAATGAAAGGATCATAGACGAAACGATCGTTTCAAATATTCTTAACAATGTAATTACAAATTTAATTCCTGCTTATCTGTTCCACTAAATTATTTTAATAAATTAATTCAAGGAGAATAATTATGAAGACCACAAAAATGTTACTACCCGGATTGATCTTTTTGTTTTGCCTTTTATTAATAGGATGTGCCGGCGGTCCAAACACTGCCGTAGATACTCCAACTGCGGACGGAAACATTGCGGGCTTCTGGCTTGGTTTATGGCACGGGATAATTTCACCTATAACATTTATTATTTCCCTGTTCGCCGATAACGTGAATTTTTATGAAGTGCACAACAACGGAGGGTGGTACAATTTTGGATTCGTGCTCGGTGCAGGTATTCTCTTCGGCGGAGGCGGTAAAGCATCATCGAGATGAGAATTTATTACATGTGAATACAAGTTGCCTCAGCGTAATAAAGACGAGTCTTTTTAAAAGAATAGACACAAATTATTTTCGTTCACTATTTTCTGCTCTGTTTCTATTTGTGAAAATGTATTTGCCATTATTGCAATCAGATATTTCAGGTCGCTCCGCT
>CAYYJH010000042.1:0-24391 GCA_964472195.1 uncultured Ignavibacteriaceae bacterium
TAGGAATATCGAAGCTTATCTTCGTAGCTGGGTTAAACGGATTCGGATAGTTTTGATACAATGCATACTTCTGAGGAATACCGTTTCCGTTTTGTATTATGTTTGTTGGAGTGTAAACTTTTTGCAAAGTCTTATGAAGATTTAATCTGCCGCCTGTTAGTATCAATCCCTGCAGGGAAGCAAGTGAATCTACACTTATCAGCATGTAATGTTTAAAAAGTTTTGCCAGTGAATCGGGTTGTGTTCTTCCGAGTTGAATGTAATTTGAATTAGCTGCAGCGAACATCAAACCAACTGTTCCGGCAACATGTGGTGAAGCCATCGACGTCCCGGTTAGATTGCTGTAATTATTGTTGGGAGTTGTCGAGCGAACATTAGTCCCCGGTGCCCCGATATCAATAGTCGTAAGACCGTATGCAGCCCCGCTGTTTTTTACGTCGGTGTGTGTAGTGTTCGTTACAGAAATAAGAAAATCACTCGGACAAGCTGTTGGAATGTCGCTTGTGCTGTCTACGTTCGCATTTATGTTCATAGTTGCCGCTGCACTTAGAATACCAGCGTTTCCTAAGGAGTCGTAAAATGCACACCAGAGAGGATAGTTTGATGGTTGTCCGTAGTTAACTCCGAAGGATGAATTAGTTGATACAACAAATGCGCCATGCAGTCCGTTCGTTTGATTATAGATTAATCTTTGTTTCAGAACATAACCATAAGCTGACACAACAATAGCTTCGTTCGTTGATGAACCCTGAACAGCCATCACTTTTACGTTCCAGTTAACTCCTGCGACACCAAGATTGTTGTTTCCTGCTGCTCCCTCTATTCCGGATACATGCGTGCCGTGAGTTGAACTGGTAATGTTACCGCTATTATTGTAAACATTCCATCCGTTTACGTCGTCAATGTAACCGTTTCCATCGTCATCGATATTATTCCCAGGAATCTCTTCCCAGTTTCTCCAGAAGTTTAAATCCTGATGAGGAAGGTAGAAACCGTTATCGACTACAGCAACTACTACAGTATCACCTAATGAGGTTACACCCCCGGTAGAAATATCCCAGGCTTCGGGAGCATCAATGTCAGCATCAGGAGTACCACCTGTTTGCCCTGTATTATGCATGTTCCACTGGTTTACAAATTGCGGGTCGTTAGGAAAAGTCTGCCTGAGAGTGATGTAATGGTTGAACTGAACAACTTTTACTTCGTTTTTTCTCATTACAGAAAGCAGAGCATCGACAGGTTCGGATTTGGACTTGTCGTATTCGAGTAACCAGATATTGTAATCTTTAAATAATACCTGTTTAGGTCGGAGATTTATATCCACGAAATTATTTGTGAATTGTTCTGCATCAACATTTTCATCGAGCATAACTATTAATTCACCCTCTACATAATTTTTATCATCATAATAACTTTGCAAATTGTTTTGTCCGGTTGTGGATTTTGAATTAAATGACAATATTAATGCTAATACTGCAATTAATACTATTGTAAAAATTATTGTGCTTTTAAATTTCATTTGAATTATTGAAAATATTGTTGAAAAAAAGTGTATGATTATAACTTAATTACTAACAAAATAAAACATATAAAAGTTAATGTTATCTCCTTTCGGGTTTATCATTTCTAATAAGAAAACCCGGTAAAGTAAGACTTACACTATTTAACATATTCTCAGGAACGTATTGTCCTACAGGTTCTTCGTCAATTCGTATCTTTGTAACTTTTTGTTCATCATCGAAATTTATAAACATGTTTTCCCCTTCAGCAATATTTAAACCGTTGGCTTTTTTATCTTCATACAGGAAGTAAATACTTTTTGAATTTTTATTCACATCTACTTTTTTAATATCCTCATCATCAAAATAAATCGTAATGTCTGTTCCGGATACCTGGTCGAATCTATCGCTGAAATATTCATCTTCATTATGAATTACCAGGAAGGAATTCTTAGAATTTGCTAATGAAGAAAGCTTTTTAACGTAAATCGTTCTTAGTTCTCTGTCATGCAATTCAGCATAAATAGAATCCCCGGTAAGCTGTAGGTTTTCCTGCCAGACGATAGGTTCGATTGATAAATTTATGGATTCATCAACTTCATTAAGAGAAGTCGAATAAACAGCGAACCCGCATTTGGATAGAAATTCACCCCTGATAACTTCAACGCTGTCTGTAGCGATATAGTATTCCGGTTTTTTTCGGAACGCTTCCATTTTGTTACTGTAAAGGAACAATGTGTCGTTCTCTTTTTCAATCTGTATTAATTTTGCGTTTCCTTCTATGAATGAATAGTTAGTGTTTTCATAATTTTCCAGGTAGTTTCCGTAAACGGTTGCATTGTTGTTTAAATCATCGATCTTAACGTTACCCGATGCGATGGATTTCCCTTCCTGCGAATAGTCTGTCAAAGTATCGGATGTGATTATTGTCGAGTCGCTTTCAATACTGACGTTATCAAAAGCGAATGTTTTTCCCTGTCTTTTATAGAAATCAATATTTTCTGCTTTGATGACCGCAGAATCCGTTGTTACAATGACATTACCTTTTGCAAAAGAATCTTCTGTGTTTCTTAAATAAGTCAGGTTGTTCGATGTTATCCTGTATTCAGGATTTATTATTATCACGTCTCCCGAGAATACTGCCTTAGATTCATTAAAAAGATAATAACCACCGTTAGCCCTTAACGTTGCGTTGGGATCTTTTAGAGTAACGCCGTCTTCACAAATTGCTCTTCTTTCATTTCCAAAATAAACAGCCTTGTTCGTAAACAGCGAAAGTGTGTCCTGGTATATTTTTACGTTACCTGTTAACTCAACCCTGTTCGACGTTAAGTATTGAGTTGCTGAATTGCAATATACGTCAACATTTCCTTGAGTAAACTGAACATTTCCGGTTGCTTTCCTGACGCTTTCACCGTTTATTATTTCACCTTGCAGCTTATCTGCATTTTTTAATATTATTTTTTCCTGGGAGTATCCGGCTTGAATCAGACAAAAAAAGAAAAGAATATATAGTATGTTTATCTTTTTAGAAGATGCATTGAGGATTAATAAATTGATAGGTCTCTTATTCATAAATGTTAATCAGAATGTTCCTGTTACTTCGTATATAATATAGTTTTTAAGATTTTGATCAGATTCGAATCCATTCCCTTCAATCTCTTCGTTGGGAGTTTTAATGTTTACGAAAGCATCTGTTGAAACTCTTTGAGTCTTATTGTTCCAGAATAATTTTTCCGTTTTAAGTATACTTCCTTCTTTATTTACAACGACAACACTGTCATACATTTCTATATCTTTTGTCGAATCGATTACTATTCCTTTTTTACCGCTGAGGGTGGAAACTACTTGCTTGTTCCTGTAAAAGTCAACGATTGCATTGCTGTCAACTAATGTATATCCTTTCTTATTAAAGACTGCAATATGACCTGCTCTCAGGATAGCTTTCACCGTACCAGAATCAGAAAAAACAACTGTAGGCTCCCAGCTCTCCTGGTCAGGAATTACTTCGGAATTAAGGTCTGTTCGGGGTGGTTCCAGTTTGTTCTCGCAAGATAGAAAAGTAAATATTAGAAAACCAATTACGATAAAATAAAGGAGATTGCTAAAGCGAGAATCATTTTTCCAGAATCTAAATTTCAGATTTTTCATTTCTACTATAATCCTAACTCGAGTAGGCTATGAATGTGAATAATACCTGCAAGTTTATTTTTACTATCGCATATAATCAATTGTGTTATCTTGTTCCTTTCCATTATTTTCAGAGCTGTCATAGCCAGTGTCTGTGCAGTTATCTTCTTTGGATTTTTACTCATTATTTCTTTTGCTTTGACATTGTTAATATCAAAATTTTTTTCCAGTAGCCTTCTCAAATCTCCATCTGTGATTATTCCTAATACTTTGTTTCTATCGGTAACGACTGCGCACCCCATTCTCTTCGATGAAATTATAAAAATAACGTCCTTTAGATTTGTATCTAATCCAGCAACAGGAATTTCATCACCTTTTATCATTATATCTGAAACTTTAAGATTTAGTTTCCTGCCTAAGCTGCCTCCCGGGTGGAAAGAAGCAAAATCCTTTTTTGTAAACCTGCTTTTCTTTAGAAGTGATATTGCAAGTGCATCCCCTAAAACCAGTGCTGCTGTTGAAGATGAAGTAGGAGCTAAATTATAGGGACATGCTTCTTCCCGAACAGATGTGTCGAGAATAATATCGGAAACGTTTGCAAGCGGTGATTTAGTATCCCCGGTGATGGATATTATTTTTATTTTAAGTTCTTTAAAAATTGGGATGAGTTTTTTAATCTCAGCTGTATCGCCGCTTTTTGAAATTAATATGACAACATCTATTTCTTTAACCATTCCTAAGTCACCATGTAAGCTATCGGCAGAATGAAGAAAAATAGAGTATGTTCCGGTTGAATTGAAGGTTGCAACAATTTTTTGAGCAATGATTCCGGACTTCCCCATACCGGTTATAATGACTTTCCCTTTACATTTGTGAATTGTTTCAACAGCAGTTGCGAAGTTTTTCCTAAAATCTTTTTTTAAAAATCTTTTTTCTAAATCATCAATAGATTTTTTCTCTAATGCAATCACATTTTTTGCATTCTTTATTATCGTTTCTCTTTTTTTAGATATTGACAAAATGAATTCTTTTTAAAGTAAATTTATTTCAATTATGTTTTGAAATTAGTTATATTATAATTAATATTGATTAGATAAAAAATAACATTAATAGTAATGAAGAAAGGCGACGAATTAATAGTAAATATTGCTGACCTGAACTCAAAAGGTGAGGGAATATCCAGAACCGATGAGGGTTACGTTATTTTTACAGAGAAAACATTACCCGGGGATAAAGTTAGAGTTAAATTAAAAAGAAAAAGATCAAGTTATGCAAAGGCAGATTTAATCGAGTTAGTGAAAGAATCGAAATACAGGATAACTCCCGAGTGCAATTATTTTGGAATATGCGGTGGATGCAAGCTGCAAAATTATTCATACGATAAACAAATAGAGTATAAAACTAATGTTGTCAGGAATGCTTTTGAAAGAATAGGTAAGTTTAGTGGTGTTCTTATCCCAACTGCATTACAATCGGATGATATATTTTTTTATAGAAACAAAATGGAATTCTCTTTCTCGGATGATAAATGGTTAGATAGTAAACCGGACAAACAAGCAGCAGCGAAAATGAATGAAAATAATTTTGCATTGGGTTTACACGTACCGAAGTTTCATTCAAAAATTGTTGATATAGAAAAGTGTTTACTTCAATCAAGAATTTCCAATGATATTTTGAATTTTGTAAGGGATTTTTTTAAAGAAAGAAATATGTCAATTTATTCTACGCTAACGCATAAGGGATTTCTAAGGTTTTTAATTATAAGACAGAGTAGTAATACAAACGATATATTGTTGAATTTAGTATCACATGATTATGATAAAAAATTAATTGATGAGTTATCAGGTGAATTACGAAATTTATTTCCAGACATAACATCGTTTGTTAATTCTATTTCAAAAAGAAAAGCACAGGTTGCTATTGGGGATGAAATAAAGATTATATTCGGTAATGGATATATTTATGAAAAGCTTTTGAGGGGAAAGAAAGAATTTAAATTTAAAATTTCTCCTAATTCCTTTTTCCAGACTAATACATCCCAGACAGAGAAATTATATTCAACAGCTTTAGAGTTTGCAGATTTTAAAAAAACTGATAATGTACTTGACTTATACTGCGGTGCAGGTACGATTGCTATTTACATAGCTGATTTCGTGAAGAAGGTGGTTGGTGTGGAAATCTTAGAGGATGCAGTTTTAAATGCTAAAGAAAACGCAGAAATAAATGGAATTAAAAATTCTGAATTCGTTTTATCAGATATTAAAGATTATTTTACAAACTTCAAAGATAATGAATCTAAAGAGTGTGTTTATCATGGATTCAATAAATTGATTTTAGACCCTCCGCGTTCGGGTTTACATCCGAAGCTTTGTGATATTTTATCTGAAACTAATTTTGAGAAGTTGGTGTATGTAAGTTGTAATCCGGTCACTCAAGCAAGGGATATGGAATTAATATGTAAGAATGGTAATTATAAATTAGAAAGAATTCAACCTGTGGATATGTTTCCCCAGACTTATCATGTTGAGAATGTTGTTAGTTTAAAACCTAACTAAGTTTGTTGAATTTAATTTTTAAAAATCCATTTATTATTTATAAAGTTTTTAGTATTCTAATTTAATAAATTAAAAACGTATAGCATAATTTTTACTATTTGAAAACGAAATCATATTAACTTAAACAAAATTATGCTATGCAAAATCAAAATTTAGAAGTTACAAATCAGATGAAGAGCAGAATTTTATGGGTAGATGATGAAATAGATATGCTTAAATCGAACATTATGTTTCTTAAGCAGAAAGGGTATGATATATCCGAAGCTACAAACGGTGAGGATGCAATTCAGTTTATTCGTGATCAGGCTTTTGATCTTGTGTTTATGGATGAAATGATGCCCGGCATGGGTGGCTTACAGACTATTTACGAAATTAAAGCTATTGAGCCTTCTCTCCCGGTTGTAATGGTTACAAAAAATGAGACAGAAAGTTTAATGGAAGATGCTATTGGGAAAAAGATATCTGATTACCTTATTAAACCGGTAAATCCCAATCAACTTTTACTTGTGTGTAAAAAAATACTTGAGTCGAAGAGAATTAAAGGAGATCAGGTATCAAAAGATTATATTCAGGAGTTTAATAGAATCTCTATGGCTATAATGGATGCACACGATTGGAAAGATTGGGTTAATATACATATCAAAATGACAAACTGGGAAATGGAATTGGATTTGCACCCGGGGCTTGGCTTAAAACAAACAATGAAAGATCAAAGAAAAGAATTTAATGTAGAATTTTCGAAATTTGTCGAAAAGAATTATCGTAACTGGGTGAATTCAGAGAATGATAAACCAATCTTATCCAATGACGTAATAAAAAAATTTGTTTTTCCAGAACTCGAAGAAAATAAATCAGTATTCTTTTTTGTTGTGGATTGTATGCGTTTAGACCAATGGTTATTAATGGAGAAGTATTTAAATAATTATTTCAGAATTTCAAAACAATATTACTTTTCTTTAATTCCAACAGCGACTCCTTACAGCAGGAATGCAATCTTTGCTGGATTATACCCATCTGAACTCGAAAAACATTATCCTGATCTCT
Organism: uncultured Ignavibacteriaceae bacterium; assembly: GCA_964472195.1. Lineage (GTDB taxonomy): Bacteria > Bacteroidota > Ignavibacteria > Tepidaquicellales > Tepidaquicellaceae > BS750m-G4. The sequence goes on from CAYYJH010000042.1 coordinate 7,229, forward strand.
GGAGTAAAAATGACGACATCGAAAACAGTAAGAATAATTTTGAAAAAGATTTTCTTATGAAGCTTATTAAACGGCAAAAGATAAGACTTAGAAATGAATTAAGATATACTAAGATTATGGATTCAGGTTTCAGCAGGGGAATCGAGAATAAGATCATATCGATGGCAAACAGCCATTTGAATGCAGTCGTAATAAATTTTGTTGATATGATAGCTCATTCAAGGAGTGATAGTGCTATTCTAAAAGAGATCGCACCCGATGAATCAGCTTACAGGTCTCTTACTGCTTCCTGGTTCGAGCACTCATCATTTTTTGGTATGTTAAGGAAACTTGCCAGCAGACAAAATGTGAAAATAATAATTACTACCGATCATGGTAGCATAAGATGTTTACATGGTGTTAAAGCACTCGGAGACAGAGAATCATCACCAAACCTCAGGTATAAATACGGGCGAAATGTAAAAGCTGATGTAAGGAATGCAATGTTTGTCAGAAATCCAGCTGATTACAGACTTCCTCAAAGAGACGGGATTGTGAATTACATAGTTGCAAAGGAAGATTTCTATTTTGTTTACCCAACAGAATATCATAAATATTTGAACCAGTACAACGACACATTTCAGCATGGCGGTATATCTACCGAAGAAATGATTCTTCCGGTTATTACAATGGAGTCGAAATTAGTTTAGTCTAATCATTTTATGAAGAAGGGGAAGTATTTATCGAATAGTCCGAAAGAAACTATCGAATTGGGAAAGAAATATGCTCAAAGACTTAAATTAAAAGATGTAATAGGCTTACAGGGCCAGCTCGGAAGTGGAAAGACTCAATTTGTTAAAGGTATTGCAAAGTATTTTAATGTTAAAGATATAGTGAACAGTCCTACATTTCTGATACTAAATGAATATATTGGGAAAGACCCTGTCAGGAATGACATTATTAAAATTAATCACTTTGATTTCTACCGTATCGAAATTATTAATGAACTGGATGTTTTAGGATTTGGTGAATTTATTAATGGTAATTCGATTTGTTTAATAGAATGGTGTGAACTTGCAGAAGATTATATGAATACTAAATTGAAAAAAGTGAGATTTGAATATGGTGACGGGGAGAACGAAAGGTTTATTAATATCTGATCTATGAATGATTTACAGTGTTATCCAATATTAAATTGAATATTTTACTTATAGATAGTTCGTCGAAGAATATTGAATTTGCATTAAGCGAGAATTCCAAAATATCAGTAAATAAAAAATTGGATAGTGAAATTAATGCTGATTCGTTAATTTACAAGTTATTAACAGAATTCGATAATTCGAATAAGTCTATAGAGAATGTTGATGTCGTTAGTTTATCTAACGGACCAGGTTCTTTCACAGGATTAAGAATTGGTTCAGCGATTGCAAAGGGAATTTGTTTTGCAAATAAATGTAAGCTTGTTGAGATAAACTCTCTTGATATTGTTGCTAATAAATACAAAGATGCTGCGGATGTTATAGCGGTAATTTTTTCAAATTCCCGGACTGAAGAATTCTATTATGCTGAGTATGCAATTGAAAATGGTAAATTACTAAGAACATCAGAGTATAGTATAGGAAAGATAGACGATATGATTATTATAGATAAGATTATTTTAATTAATGAAAGTGACACTCTACCCCTTTTAAAAGACTTAGATGTAATAGATGTTTCAGGACTATCAAATATTCAATCTCAAATAGAGCTTACGATGGATTATATTAAGAGGGATGTATTTTCAGATTATAGAACTTCAGAACCTTTTTATATGAAAGACTTTATTCCTCTTACAAAAAAGTGATTAATGTTAGGAATTTTGAAGCACAATTTTCAAACTTTAACTACTTAATAAAAAAAACAATAATATGGCTTGGTTCAAGAGGTCACAGGAAAAAATATTAACAGATATCCCTAAAAAGGATATTTCAGACGGAACATGGATTAAGTGTGATGAGTGTGGAGAAATGATTCATCATTTGCAATGGGAATCAAATGATTATCTTTGTCAAAAGTGTGGTTTCCATTTTAGAATTGGGAGCCAGGAATATTTTAAACTCTTACTCGACGAAGATACATTCAAGGAAATGGATAAGAATATGCATTCAACTGATCCATTGAACTTTACGGATTCAAAACCTTACAAGAAAAGAATCGAAGATATTGAAAAGAATACAAAATTAAATGATGCAATCAGAACGGGTACCGGGAAAATTAATTCTCTGGATGTTGTTATTTGCTGTATGGATTTTCAATTTATAGGTGGTAGTATGGGCAGTGTTGTTGGCGAAAAAATTGCAAGAGCTATTGATAGATCTATTAAAACGAGATATCCTCTAATTATTATATCTTCAAGCGGCGGGGCAAGGATGATGGAAGGTGCCGTCTCACTTATGCAGCTTGCTAAAACGAGTTCGCGGATTGCGAAACTTGCTGAAGAGAAAATACCTTATATATCAATTTTGACGAATCCAACTACAGGAGGAGCAAGTGCTTCTTATTCGATGTTAGGAGATATTAATATTGCAGAACCTAATGCATTAATTGGATTTGCCGGACCTCGTGTGATTAAACAAGCAACAGGTAAGGATCTCCCTAAGGGATTTCAACGGTCGGAATTTGTTCAAGAACATGGATTCGTAGATTTTATTGTAAATAGAAAAGATCTAAAAGACAAACTTACTCAACTATTGAAACTTTTAAGTAATTGATTTTCTTATAATGAAAGTAATTAAGGATATATCAGCATTACAGGAAATATCGGATTACCATAGAACTCTAAGGAAGAAAATTGGATTAGTCCCTACAATGGGATATTTACACGAAGGTCACGTATCACTCATCCTGAATGCAAGGGATGAATGTGATATTGTAGTTGTAAGTGTTTTTGTGAATCCGAAACAATTTATTCCCGGTGAGGATTTTAAGGAATATCCGAGGGATTTTTTAAGAGACTATCATATTTGTAAAAAGTCTGGAGTTGATTACATTTTTAACCCGGATGAAAAGGAAATGTATAAAGAGAATTATTTTACGTATGTTAATGTTACAGAACTATTGGATAAACTTGAAGGCAAATACAGACCTGGACATTTTACGGGTGTTGCCACGGTTGTTCTAAAGCTTATTAATATTGCAAAACCCCATTGTGTATATTTTGGTCAGAAAGACGCACAACAGGCGGTTATAATTGACAGAATGATTGAAGACCTTGATGTTGATACAGAAATGAGGGTATGTCAGACAATTCGTGAGGATAACGGTCTGGCGATAAGTTCGAGAAACATCTTTCTAAATGAAAACGAAAAAAAAGAAGCTGCAATATTAAACAAAGTACTTAATGAAGGTATGAACATGATTTTAGGAAATAGAATAGAGAGGGGTGATGAGCTAAGGAAACTTCTTGAGAAGAAAATTAAATCAGAATCTCCAAATTCTAGTTTACAGTATATATCTATCACAGACGATAAATTGTTAGATGAAATTGAGAATCTTAATGAATATAAGGGTGAAATAATAATATCCCTGGCTGCTTTTTATGGAGAGACAAGATTAATTGATAATGTAAGTTTTACAAAAATGTAATTAATAATTTTATAAGGAATAATTTCAATGATAAGAACGATGTGTAAATCAAAAATACAAAGAGCGACGATTACACAGGCAGAGTTATATTATGAAGGTAGTCTTACGCTCGATGTTGATTTGATGAATGCTGCTGATATGAAGTCGTATGAAAAAGTTCAGGTTGTGAATGTTAATAATGGTAGAAGATTTGAAACCTATCTCATACCCGGTGAAAGTGGTTCGGGAGTTGTTTGTTTAAACGGTCCTGCTGCAAGACTGGGCATTGTTAACGATGAGATAATTATAATTTCGTATGCAGAATTCGAAGAGAAAGAATTGGAAGGATACAAACCAATAATTGTTTCTCTCGATAAGAAAAACAAAATAGTTGATACGAACAGGATAACTGAACCAATCTATGTTTAATTTGTGGAATTTGAATACTATACATATGTCCCGCAAACTTGGCGGGATTTTTTTTGTGAGATTAAAATTTCATTAAATTATACTTATTCTGAAATTACCCAACGATAGAGATTCTATGAGACTTGCAACTTTAATACTTGCTGCTGGTAAAGGGAAAAGGATGAAGAATCCGAATAAATCGAAAGTTATGCATGAACTTTCTGGTAAACCGCTCATTGAGTACGTTGTTGAACTTGCATTGAAGATTGAATCGGATATAGTAGTGATTATAGTCGGACATCAAAAACAAAGTGTTATTGATTTCATCAGCAAGAGATTTGCGAGTAAACTTGATAATATTAGATTTGCCCACCAAGATGAGCAATTAGGTACCGGTCATGCTATAATGCATACATCTGATGAACTTAAGAATTTTGACGGTGATGTTTTAATCTTATCAGGTGATGTTCCACTCTTGAGATATGAAACTCTTGAAAAGTTTATCTCTTTTCATTTCGATAATCAATGTAAGGCAAGTTTGCTTTCAGCTTTTTTCGATGACCCGTGTGGGTATGGGAGGATTATCAGGGATGTTAACGGAAAATTCATCGGAATAAAAGAGGAGAAAGATGCCAATTCAAAAGAGAAAAAAATTAAGGAGATTAATTCCGGTATTTACCTGGTGGAAAGTAAAGATCTTTTTAATGCACTAAAAACTTTGAAGACGGATAATGCTCAGGGGGAGTATTATTTAACGGATATTTTCGATTTCTTTAAGAATAATAATTGTAACATTGGAGCATTACCAGTCAATCACAATTTTGAGATTGAAGGTATAAATACCATTGAACAACTTCAAGAAATGGAGAAGAAAATATAAGACTTCTAATACGTAAAAGTTTTTCCTTTAATTGAAATTATTTATGTCAGATATAATAGCGTCAGTATCCGGTGTAAGGGGTATAGTAGGTGATAATTTAACACCTCAAAACATATCAAAATTTACTTCCGCTTTTGCCGTATACTGTCGGGAAAGTTATAAATCAAAGAAAATAGTTGTTGGAAGTGATGGGAGACTTCATGGGGATATAATTTCAAATATGGTTGTTAATTGTCTTTTATTATCAGGATTTGAAGTTATTAATATAGGAATAACTCCAACGCCTACAGTACAAATAGCTACAGAGGATTTAAAAGCTGCTGGTGGGATATCGGTTACAGCTTCTCATAATCCTCAGAAATGGAACGGTTTAAAATTTCTAAATCCTGACGGGACATTCCTTGACGAAATCCAGATCAAGGATTTACTTTCGATTGTGGAGAAAGAAAAATTTAATTATGTAGATGTGGAAAAAATTCGAAATGTTATTTATGATAAGTCGTGGTTAGAAAAACATATTACAAAAGTATTACACTCAGGCTTGGTAAATTCTAAGAAGATAAGAAAGAGGAATTTTAAGGTGGTAGTTGACGCTGTTAATTCTTCTGGTTCAGTAATTGTCCCATTACTTTTAAAGAAATTGGGTTGTGAAGTAATAGAACTTTACTGTGACGGTTCCGGTAAGTTTCCACATAAGCCGGAACCACTTCCTGAGAATTTAAAGCAGCTTTCAAAAGCTGTAAAAGCAAATAAAGCTGATCTTGGTATTTCTATCGATCCTGATACTGACAGATTAGTTTTAATTACAGAAGAGGGGAAACCTTTCGGAGAAGAGTACACGATAACAACAGTTGTTAAAAATATATTAAAAAATTCTGATTCAAGAAGAAAAAATGTGACTGTAAATCTTTCTACAACAAGAGCAGTTGATGATGTTTCAGGACTATTTGGCGGTAGAGTTTATAGAAGCCCGGTCGGTGAAATTAATGTAGTCAAGGAAATGAAAAAAAATAAATCTCTTGTTGGCGGAGAAGGAAGTGGAGGTGTAATAATTCCTGATATTCATTTTGGAAGAGATGCTCTTGTTGGTATTGCTATTGTACTTCAGGAATTTTCTGATTGCGATTGTAAAGTTAGTGATTACAAGAATGAGCTCCCAAAATATTTTATTACAAAAACGAAAATTCAATATTCAGGACAGCCAGAAACGTTTTTGACTAAGATAATAAAAAAATACATGGGGAAAGAATGTAAAATAAATACCTCCGATGGAGTTAAACTGGATTTTAAAGAACACTGGATACATCTCAGGAAATCAAACACTGAACCAATTATCAGGATTATAACAGAAGCGAAATCTGAAAAACTGGCTAAGGATATTCAGAAAGTATTTTTAAATGAGATTCAGTGAGTTTATCAATAAAATTTACGTAAAATAACCAATTCAATTTTACATACTTTAATATACTTGAATGAGACGCTTAATTAATTTAATTTTATTTTAAAATTTTGGAGATAGTTTAATGGCAAAACTTTTAAATGTAAAAAACCTGAAGACATATTTCTATACAGACGATGGTGTTGCTACAGCAGTTGATGACGTTAGCTATGATGTTGACAAAGGAGATACTTTAGGTCTCGTTGGTGAATCCGGGTGTGGGAAAAGCGTATCAGCTTTATCAATAATGAGATTGATACCCGACCCACCTGGAAAAATTGTTGGGGGTGAAATATTATTCAAAGGAAAAGATTTACTCAAAATTTCAGAAAAGGAAATGCGAAATATAAGAGGGAATGATATAGGAATGATCTTTCAAGAACCTATGACGTCGTTAAACCCGGTTTTTACATGCGGAAATCAGATTGAAGAGGTTTTAATATTACATCAAAAACTAACGAAAGCTGAGGCTAAGGAAAAAGCGATAGAATCGCTTAATCTTGTAGGCATTCCAGCACCTGAACAGCGATACAATGAATATCCACATCAATTATCCGGGGGAATGAGGCAGAGGGTAATGATTTCGATGGCTCTTGCTTGCAATCCCGAAATACTAATAGCAGATGAACCTACAACTGCATTAGACGTGACTGTTCAAGCACAGATTCTTGAACTTATAAACAAATTACAGCATGAACTTGGTATGGGCGTTATTATTATTACTCACGATCTTGGTGTGATTGCGGAAGTGTCAAAAAGAGTGGCGGTTATGTATGCTTCAAAAATAGTTGAGTATGGAGATGTAAACGATATTTTTGGAAATCCAAAACATCCGTATACGATCGGACTTCTCAGCTCCATTCCAAATATTAATAAACGCAAAAGCAGGTTGTCAACTATCGATGGCAGTGTACCATTTCCTACTAATTTTCCTGCGGGATGTCATTTCTGTACGAGATGTACTTTCGCTGATGAAAAATGCTGGAACGAAGAACCAACAGTGGTTAATTTCTCTTCTAATCATACAGCAGCTTGCTGGAAATTAAATGAAGTTGAAGCAAAGCAAAAATTAATTACCTCTACTTGATTGATATATATAATTCAATAAATTATTTACTGAAATAATTTATTCACAATTGGCTTATTTAATAAAAGATGTTTCACAATTAATTACATGCCGTAATAATTTTAATCATCCAAAATTCGGAAAAGAGCAATCTGACATTGGTTTGATTAAAAACGGTAATGTTTTTATTGATAAAAGGAAAATTAAGTTTGTTGGTAATTCTGTTGCGTTAAAGAAATTTTTAAAGAACTACGGGAATAAAAACTTTAAAATTATCGATGGCAAAAATAAGACTGTAATGCCGGGTTTCGTTGATTCACACACTCACTTTGTGTTTTCAGGATCGCGAGCCGTTGAGTATGAAATGAGAATAAAGGGAAATACTTATGAAGAGATAGCAAAAGCGGGGGGTGGGATTTTATCAACAGTTAATTCAGTCAGGAAAACGAGCAAGAAAGCACTTCTAAATATATCAGAGTCCAGATTATCAAATTTTGTAAAGAACGGTACCACAACGATTGAAGGAAAATCAGGATATGGACTTGATACGAAGAATGAAATTAAAATGCTAAAGGTTCTTAATGATCTTAATTATAAAAATAAGTTTGGATTGGATATACTTCCAACCTTTTTAGGAGCTCACTCCATTCCGCGAGAGATGAATAAAAGAGATTATTTAGAACTCGTTTGTTATGAGATGGTTCCGTTGATAGCAAAAAAAGGGCTTGCTAAGTTTATAGATGTATTTTGCGAAAGAGGCTATTTCAATGCGAAAGAGTCTCAGCAAGTGCTTTCTATAGGAGCTAAGTTCGGCTTAATTCCTAAAATGCATACCGACCAGTTTAATTCAATCGGAGGTATAAACACTGCGATAAATGTTAGTGCAGTTTCCGTAGATCATCTTGAAGAAATCGAATTTACTGATATAAAGAGACTGCAAGGAAAGAACATAATTGCAACTTTACTGCCCGGTGTATCTTATTTTCTGGACATTACTTACCAGCCTGCAAGAACGTTAATAGAGAATAATATTCCTGTTGCGATTGCTACCGATTTTAATCCCGGAAGCTGTATGACAGAGAACATGCAGATGATAATGTCTTTGGCTTCAATAAAGTTAAAGATGTCTGCAGAAGAAATAATAAATGCTGTTACTATTAATGCTGCTCATGCATTATTTTTACAGGATAAACTTGGGAGTTTAGAATCCGGTAAACAAGCTGATTTACTGATTTTTGATTTTGAGTCATATCAAGATCTTCTTTATCATTTTTGTGTTAACCAAATCCAGACTGTAATCAAAAAAGGAAAGATAGTTTACAATTCGTAAAAGGAGTAGATGGTATCGTGAAATTATTAAAAGTTTTCTTATATCCAACCGATAATAATATTACTGGTAAAATTTAAGAATATTTAGAATGAAGAAAAAAAGTGTTTTAGCAATTTGTGCTCATCCTGATGATCTGGAGTTTGGATGTACTATCACGGTTAAAAGATTAATTAAACAAGGGTATCAAGCATATTATGTAGTTGCAACAAATGGAGAGAATGGTTTCAAAAAACCTATTGCATCGAGACAGCGAAGAATTGCTATAAGGAAAAAAGAACAACTTGCTGCCGCGAAGAGGATCGGGGTTAGAAAAGTGATATTTCTTGGTTATAAAGATGGCTTCATAGAATACAAAGAAGATCTAAGAAAAAGGCTCACAATTCTTATAAAACAAATTAAGCCGGAAATAGTCTTTTCATTTGATCCGGCAAATCAGGAATTTTCAAGTCTGAATCTATTTCACCGTGATCACAGAGTTGTAGGACTTGCTGCATTTGACGCATGCTTTGCTGCTAAGAATAATTTTATATATCCTCATAAAAATGGGGCTCATAAATTAGACAAAATTTATTTTTACGGAAGCAACATCCCGAATTGTTATACTAATATAACAAAAGAAATAGAGTTTAAACTCGAAGTTTTATCCTGCCATGAATCACAATTTTCAAACTTTGAAGAATTTGCTAAAAGGTTCAAAGATAGGATTGCAAAGCAGTCTAAAAAATATAAGTATTCTGAGGCTTTCAGAGTGATTGAAATTATAAGTCTGACATGATCTAATGAATTATCGGTAAGTCAAGAGATTTATCAGCCCTTTCGAGATCACGCCATAATTTCTGACATGGAAATTGATTCTCATATAAAGCTCTCGATATCATTACAGAGTCAATATTTTTTTTATTTAAATCTGAAAGTGTCTTCAGGTCTCTATAATCACAGGTCCCACCTGCTGAGGTTATTTTTAAGTTTGTGTTTTCTGATATTTCAATCAACCTTGGAATGTTTTGACCGCATAAATTTCCGACTCTTGTTACATCCTGGTAGATTACGCGAGTAATCCCTTGAAGCTCCATTAGTTTCGCAAAGTCGAGAGGTGTAATATTTGCATAGTTTATCCATCCGTTAGTAACCACGTTGTTTAGTTTTTCATCTATGCCGATAACAATTTTCGAAGGAGAGAACTCATCGAGTAAATGCTTTAGCATGTCAGGATTTGAAATAGCTCCTGTACCGATTACTATTCTATAGACTCCCAGCTCTTCTATCATTTTTTCCGCAGTATCAAAGTCTCTTATTCCACCACCAAGTTGAATAGGAATATCGACTGATTTGGAGATCTCTTTAATTATATCGTAATTTCTCATTTCACCGTATACTGCACCATCAAGATCAGTGATATGGATACATTTAAAGTTTTCTCTTCGGAAAAGTTTTGCTAATATAACGGGGCTTTCAGAATAGTACGGGGTTGTTTCATGCAGTCCTTCAATAGTTCTTACACATTTCCCATCTTTAATATCTATAACCGGAATAATTAACATTTTGGTGTAGGCGTTATATATCTTATTTTTTGTTTTATTCCAAACACAAATTTATTTTCGAACAACAGCTAACTTGCCTTTGCCAACCTTGCTACCGTCTTTGTTGAAAGCTATTACGATATAAATTCCTGTTGGTACTAATTCACCTTTTGTATTATATCCATTCCAGGTTGCTATTTTACCACCAGGAGATTCGAATTGTGTAACAATTTCACCACTGAGAGTCATGATTTTCACATAAGAATCTTCAATTAAACCATCAATTCTTAAATCTACATTTGGTGGTAAAAGGTATGGATTTGGTGAGCATACTATTTCTTCGAACTCTTCCAGCGGTTCAATCGCATTTGTCTGATAAGAAGAAAGTCCTTTCAGAGTTCCAAAATATGCTTTACCAGTTTTATTACTTACTACAATTGATGTTATGGTATTACTAAGGATAGGACTGTTTGAAATATTGAACTGTTCAATTAAAGTCGAACCATCTTCCGATAAATGAAAAACCCCGTTGTTGTCCGTACCTATCCATTTCTCGTTTAATATATCATTTCTAATAGTTCTGCAATTTTCAGTAAACGGTACTGCCAGGTGACCAGAAATAATCATAAGTTTTTGAGGAGCGGGTTTTTGATTCGGGTTTTGAATAGCAGCAAGTGGATTATTTATATAAAAAACACCATTGTTAGTTGAAATCCAAACTTCGTTATTTCTGTCAACTATGACGTCTGTTATATCATCAACACTAAAATCATTTAAATTATAAAAACCATAAATATCGTCAGTCGGATTTGTTATTGTACCATTTTCATTAAAAAAATACAAACCTCTTGGGGTAGCTTCTCCGGATACAATCCATTTGGTGTTATAGTTATCTATAGCCATGCTTTCCAGATATGAGGAGGAAATTACGGAAGGATTAATGAATCCTGTCCAGAGTGAATCGTCACCTGTGTTAACGTATAAAGACCTTGATGTGTTTGTTCTGTAAAATGAAACCCACAGGTATCCGTTATTGTCATACTTGCTACCCATAGGTACACAGTAATTCGGATTTTCACTAATTCCCGGTAACACAGAGTTTGATGGGTTGATGCTTTTAATAGTGTTACCTCTTATGTATGTTATACCACCTCCAAAACTTAAAGCCCACAATGTTCCGTTGCCATAATATACAGCCTTAAAAAAATTGCTGCTGCCAATTTCAGGATGTGAGCTTCTATTATAATTTTCCCACATGCTGCCATTGAACTTGTAAAAGCCTGCGTCGAGCAATCCACCCGCAGCCCATAAATTACCGTTATCATCCACATATAAGTCTTCGAATGAACTTGTATAGGGTCCATCTGGGGATATATTTTCATAGTTGTTTCCAATTTTCAGTAATGAACCGTTGAAAACAGAACCGACAGCAGGATTAGAATTATTGTCTGATGAAATCGAATTATAATAATCCTGACTCTGAAACTGAGTCAAATTTTGTAGTGTTCCAGCCAGTGCATAGTAGATATTTCTATCAGCAATAAAATATAACTTGTTACTTATAGCTTTTATAGAAATGATGTTCGTATCCGAAACAATAGCGTTTGGATAGGGAATCCAATTATTCCCTTCAAAATATTGAAACCCTTCATCCGAGCCAGCAAACACTTTGTTGTCAAAAGCTTCTATTGCTTTAACATTCGCATTTAACGGGGGTGTTATATATGACGTCCATGAAGCTGGATTGTTTAGATTTGTATTTATAAGACTTGCGTATGCTACTCCGGATGCCGTTGCCGCATATAAAACATTATTCAAAATTGTAAGGTCGTTTACTTTCGTTTTATTATTCAGTGTTCCTAACTGGTAGTATGGTGCATCGATAAAATTAAAATTTAGAGTCGAAATATTTTGTATTCCATAACCCGTGGCAACAAACATTGAGTCATGAAATAAAACAAATGCATTTATTGATTTGTCTGATTCATTAGAATTCTTAATATCTAAAATGTAATTCCATTTCGAATGATTGTAATCAAAAATTGAAATTGAGCCATCGGATGCTCCTATCCAGAGTCTATTCTGATTATCTATAATTGTAGCTGTAAGTTCATTGCTGATCAATCCATTCAAGTTGGTATATTTGTTTAAGACATTTCCATTGTTTAAATCTACAACGTATAAACCACCTGTAGAAGCACAGAATGAAATTGAGGAGCCGGGGTCTACTGATATAGAAACGACATTTTTCATATCTGTGAAATTTTCCCATTTAGATGTATTAGCGAGTAATACACATGGGAAAAGAACAATTATTGTGTATATTAAAAGGATGCGATTCTTCATTTACTGCATTTTAATTGGATAAATAAGATCTTTAGAGTTTTGTAGAAATGTCTTATAGTTCTAATATGAGGTAATTAATAAATTTGGTTATTCTTTAAGTTTTGGATTTTAGTATTTTCATTCTGTTTTATTAAAACAAATTTACTTTATTAATAAATCCCTTTTATGTTTGTTATCAATATCAAACAATTAATTAAAAAAATCAATTACAATGTAATGCAAAAAAATTGACTTTTCTTAATGTATAATTTTGGTGGTATGTAAATTAATCACGTTTATTAATTTCAATTGATTTTATATTCAATAAGCATTAGTTTGATTAATATTTTCTGTAAATAATTATTTATGAGCATATTATGAATGACAATCGGGAAAAAACTGATAAAAAAAAATCTTCAGAAAGTAATCCTATATCAACGCCTCAAAATAAAAACGATATTTCAGTTTCCACACAGAAAAACGATATCACTACACCAAAAACTAAAAAATTCAAGAAAAAAGTATACAAACGAGGTTACAAAAAGAATTTTAGAAAAGATAATAACTTATCTCCACAACCATCTCATAAATTCACTATCAGAAAGGGTGGACAGAAAACCCATAAAGGTAAGGTTGAGTCGCCCGATTTAAGAAAAATTGTAATACATAATCAGATGATTTCGGTCGTAATTCCTTTGTATAATGAAGAGGAGTCGTTATCAGAATTATCTTTATCTTTAAAAAGAGTTTTTGAATCGATGAAGTGTCACTATGAAGTTATTTTCGTTGACGATGGCAGTACAGACAGGTCATTTTCAGTAATTAAAGATATACATAACAAAAACAACAGATTTCATTGTATAAAGCTTCGTCGTAACTATGGCAAATCATCAGCACTTGCTGCGGGTTTCAAAGAAGCAAAAGGGGACATTATAATTACGATGGATGCCGACCTTCAGGACGATCCGGAAGAGATTCCCGAATTAATTCAAAAAATAAATTCCGGATATGACCTCGTATCGGGGTGGAAGAAAGTCAGGTATGACCCTTTTATAAAAAAGCATACATCAAAATTCTTTAATTACATAACTTCAAAAATTTCCGGTATAAAGCTTCACGATTTCAATTGCGGATTAAAAGCTTATAAAAAGGATGTTATAAAATCTATAAAAGTATATGGCGAAATGCACAGGTACATGCCGGCGCTTGCTCACCTGTCTGGTTTTAAAGTAACTGAAAAAATAGTAAAGCATCGGGCGAGAAAATACGGTGTTACAAAATTCGGAGCAAGCAGGTTTCTTAAAGGCTTTTTTGATTTACTGACCGTAGTATTTACTACAAAATATATTAAAAGACCTTTACATCTTTTCGGAACATTAGGAGTTCTTTCCTTCTTTATAGGATTTGTTATTACATTATATCTGACATACTTAAAATTTTTCGAAGGTCAGTATATCAGCGACAGACCTTTGTTTTTAGTTGGTGTCTTATTTATGATAGTAGGTATACAATTCTTTTCTTTAGGCTTGGTTGCAGAGATGATCACAAAATCAAGTGCACATGAAGATGATGCACTAATCGAGCTTACATTATAAAAATTTCCTAAAATATTTATACTCATCGAAAATCTTTAATCATGTCTTTAAACTCAATTAGTAAAAAAGCTCAAATTGGCGACAATGTTCAGATAGGGGATTTTACTGTTATTAATGATGATGTTGTGATTGGTAATAATGTAGAGATAGCTGCGAATGTTTTTATAGACAACGGCGCCAGGATATCCGATAATGTTAAGATACATCACGGTGCTGTTGTATCGTCTGTTCCACAAGATTTAAAATTCGAAGGAGAGGAAACAACTCTTGAACTTGGTGAGGGTACAGTAATTCGAGAGTACGTAACAATGAATAGAGGCACGAAAGAAAGTAATAAAACAGTAGTAGGAAAAAATTGTTTTATAATGAGCTATGGACATGTTGCACATGATTGCCGTCTTGGCGATAACATAATAATTTCAAATGCTGTTAACATGGGCGGGCATGTAGAAATTGATGACTGGGCAATAGTCGGTGGGATTGTGGCAGTTCACCAGTTTGTAAAAATTGGGAAACATTCACTGATAGGTGGTGGGTTCAGAACTGTGAGAGATGTTCCTCCATACATTATTGCAGGTGATTTACCTCTCAGGTTTGGAGGATTGAATCTTGTTGGTTTAAGGAGAAGGGGCTTTTCTAATGAAAAGATCAGGAAGATAGGTGATGTATATGACGTTATTTTTAAATCAGGATTGAATGTTAGCGATGCTGTTAAAAAGGTTAAAGATGATTTTGAAATGACTGAAGAAGTGAAAACAATAGTAGATTTTATTGATTCTTGTAAACGCGGTTTACTTAAGGGATTATGATTTATATATATGTATGAATTTATTGATACGGGTGAAAACAGTGGTGAGTTTAACATGGAGTACGACCTTGAGCTTGTTAAAAAGTATAGGGAGACAAAAACAGAATACATTCGTGTTTATCAATGGAAACCTTACGCAATATCGCTTGGATATAATCAAAAGGATATCGATGTTAGCAAAGAGAAATGTGATGCAGCGGGTATTGACATAGTACGAAGACCGACTGGGGGCAGGGCTGTATTCCATGCGGAAGAACTTACTTACTCGTTCGTGATGGATGGTGAAGGAAAAAGCGTTGCAGAAATTTACAGGTTTATATCCGAGAAACTTGTGAATGCATTTATACAATATGACAAAGAGTTAGAAAATTATCTATCATTTGAAAAAAGTAAATTAAAATTTCCTGAGCATTATAAAGAGAAATCATCCTTTGCCTGTTTTTCAGCTTCAGCGTTGAATGAAATTAAAGCAAACGGTAAGAAGCTTGTCGGGTCTGCACAGAGAAAATTCAGTGATGTAGTCTTACAGCACGGCTCTATTCTTTTGAACACAAAGCACAAAGAGATTATTGATTACCTTAGAAACGAAAGATTGAGACAAAAAGTAAAGAAAATTTTAGATGAACAGACCATATCTTTCAAAGAGCTTACTGGAAAAGAAACTAATTTGCAAAGACTAAAGGAATGCATAAAGAAAGAGTTTACAGTCAATGAATAAGAACTATGAGATAAAAATTCCTGTTAAGGATATTGAAGAATTTAAAAAAGCAGCAAGAAAATTTCTAAAGAATAAAACCTACAAGCACTTCATAGAGCATCAAAAGGATATTTATTATAAAATAGACGCGGGAAGGTTAAAGCTGCGGATAATTAACGATAAGACAGGCGACCTGATTTATTATGAAAGAAAAGAGTACAACAAAAAACGAATATCTAATTATATAATATCTGCAACTAATAATTATAAAGAATTAGATGAGATTTTAAGAAAGTTTTTTGATATATTTACGATAGTCGATAAGAGAAGAGAGATATATACTTTTGAAAACGTTCGGATACATATAGATAAAGTGAAGGAGCTTGGAAGTTTCATTGAGATTGAAATAATTTATGATTCGCTTATAGAAGCAAAGAAAATGATGAACATGCTTGTAAGTTATTTTAGTCTGAATGAAAACGAATTCATTAAAGATTCATATTCGGATTTGCTCATACATAATTTTAAAAGTAAATTTTATTTAACTAATGCAAAATAAATGTCCACTTCAAAACAGTCGATAGACCCCAGACACATAACGACGAAAGTGCTTTTAAAGATGAAGCAGGATGGGGAAAAGATAACAGCATTAACTGCGTATGATTATTTTACTGCGAAGCTGCTGGATGAATCAGGAATAGATATAATTCTTGTTGGGGATTCACTGAGTAACGTAATACAGGGAAATGAGACCACACTGCCGGTTACGCTCGAGGATATGATATACCATACAAAGATCGTAAAGAGAGCAGTGAAAAATGCAATGGTGGTTGCCGATATGCCGTTTATGACTTATCACGTTGGTGTGAAGGAAGCAATACAAAATTGCGGACGGATCATGAAAGAGACCGGATGCGATGCTTTGAAAATGGAGGGCGGGCATTTCATTGCCGAAACAATAAGAAGACTTGATGACATTGGAGTTCCTGTAATGGGGCATTTAGGATTGACACCGCAGGCGATAAATAAGTTCGGAAGCTACAAGACACGCGGAATCGAAAAAGCAGAAGCCGACCAGATTTATGAAGATGCAATCGAACTTGAAAAGGCTGGATGCTTTTCATTGGTTCTCGAAAAAATCCCCGCAAAGCTTGGTGCAAAAATCTCCGAAGAATTGCAAATACCTACTATCGGAATCGGTGCAGGACCTGCATGCGACGGGCATGTTCTTGTAATGCATGATATGCTCGGTATGATAGAAGAGTTCAAACCGAGATTTGTGAGAAGATATATGAACTTAGCCGCCGATATGAAAGATGCATTCAGAAGATACATTAAAGATATAAAAGAGGAAAAGTATCCGACAGAGGAGGAGAGTTATTAGTCGATATTTCTATAAAATTCTTCACTTTAATTAGACTTAGCTGTATTCTCATGTGCTGTTAACACTCTTGTATTATCATCCTGCATACTTAATCGAAAACGGTTTTGCAGATTCTGTAATTTGTTTTATC
>CAYYJH010000043.1:0-24202 GCA_964472195.1 uncultured Ignavibacteriaceae bacterium
TAATTAAACTTATCTTGGACAGCTGTGATATAATGATTTAATATCCTTATAATCCTTGATTACTGGAATAACTACTTGTATTAAAAAATTAAATATTATTTCTGCTTTTTTAAATTTTGATGGGAAATTTATGTACAGGTGATATAGTTTAATGCATTTGTCTAAAATTTTTAAAAAAAATTATATTGTTTGTTGTATTCCAAAGTTAGTATCAAGCACCTTCTCTTTATTAATTTTTTAAATAATAATTAATACCTTACCCTTTTAAAAGCATATCATTTTTTTTTCACAAAGACTATTTTGAGTTATAATAAATTTTCATGAATAAATTTAGATTTATGAAAAACTTTCATATCTTTTCGTATATATTAAGTGGTTTAATATTTGTTATAGTTATAACTGGAGGGAACATTAGTGAGCCTCTGTTCTCGATGATTTCTGCAAAAACTCTTACTGCAGCCGGAGTTGATAGAAGTTCTATTGACTCTGCTGATACAAAAAT
This sequence comes from uncultured Ignavibacteriaceae bacterium, assembly GCA_964472195.1. Classification (GTDB taxonomy): domain Bacteria; phylum Bacteroidota; class Ignavibacteria; order Tepidaquicellales; family Tepidaquicellaceae; genus BS750m-G4. The sequence goes on from CAYYJH010000043.1 coordinate 503, forward strand.
CGATAATCTTGTTTATTCTGTTAAAAGATTTGAACGCCAAATTGACAAGCTTAAAAAATTGTTCTCGGATGATAAAGTAGATGAAAGTAAGTATGTTAAGAAGAAAAATAAAATACTTTTAAATACTATTTATAATCCTTTAATTGAAATTTTAAATTACTTATACAGGTTTGGTTTTTTACTTACATCTATAATTTTTTTATTGCTTGGTATAATTTTTAATTTAATCTTTAGAAGTTTCGAATTAAGAAGACGTGTTAATAGATTAGAAGAAGTGGTTTATAGATAAATATAAATTTTATATGTTAAATGCTAAATGTTACATGACTTTCAAAAGTAAGAAAATGATTTATGGCATAGTTTAGGATGACACGAATTACAAAAAATATTGAAACAGCAGTTAACGAATTAATAAATGATCAGGTTGTTGTCTTACCTACAGAAACCGTGTATGGTTTATCGGCAAATGCACTTGTTGCAGAATCAGTATTGAAAATTTTTGAAATAAAAAAGAGACCACAATTTAATCCTTTGATTGTTCATATTCTGAATATTGACGATATAGAGAAGTATGCTAATAAAATTCCCAAAGAGGTTTATGCCCTTGCTGAAAAGTTCTCGCCAGGTCCGATCACTTTTATCCTTAAGAAGAAAAAAATTATACCGGATGTGGTAACTTCGGGATTGGATAGCGTTGCTCTAAGAATACCATCGCACTCAATGTTTCGAGAAGTCTTGCGTGTATCAGGAATACCGATAGCAGCACCTTCCGCAAATATGTTTGGCAGGATTTCGCCAACAACAGCAGAAGAAGTTATGAAGGAATTAAAAGGAAAAGTAAACTATATCCTCGATGGAGGAAAGTGTAAGGTTGGTATTGAATCTACCGTAATAAGTTTTCCAGGGGATGGAATAAAAATATTAAGACCTGGTTTTATAACCAAAGAAGACATTGAAAATATTATAGGGAAAAAAGGTTCCGGAGATAAGAACTCGACTATTATTTCTCCTGGATTGTTGAAATTTCATTATGCCCCGGTCACACCTTTGTACATAGTTGATAATATAATAGAATTAAAAGGTTTTAAAAATAAAAACGTTGGGGTATTGGACTTATCGAATTATAAAGATTTAAGAAAGCTTGCTTCAAATTTTTTCTCTTTGTTAAGAAAATTTGATGAATCCAATTATGACTTTATTGCAGCAAAGAAAGTTTCATCCGAAGGTCTGGGAATAGCAATCAACGACAGGCTTGAGAAGGCTTCCAAGGGAACAATTAAATTGATAAATGCAGAAATAAAAATTATTAAGAAGAAGTAATGTCTGAAAAGATTGAAATATCATTTGATGATGAAGAATCTAATTCAAAAAGGAATAAAGAAAAAATTGAAATAGATTTCGATGAAATTAAGGAAACAGAAACTGGTGAAAGCACTCTCGAAACAAAATCTGAGTTAATCACAAATGATCTGAAAGATATAACCGAGGTAACTCTTAATTCTACAGTTGATTCATTTTTCCATGGTAATCCTGCATTAACTTGTTATTCCGACAGTGGGCTAAAGTTCCCGGAGGGAATTGAAAAAGGATTTAGAAGAAGATATAGTGTCGAGTTAAAAGATACTTTTTTAAATTCACTATTAGAAAACAACAAGTTTATCGTGCTAACTTCGAGCACTGGAAGAGTTTATTTCATTGACAGGTTCAGCGGTGAAATAATTGAAAGAGTATTTTTTGAAAATGCAGTATTTGAAAAAACAGGCTTTGTTTTCAAAAATACTATTTATGTAAACTCACTAAGTTCAATTTATAAGTTTGCAAATGATCTTATTGGTTCTGATGATGCTGGGCAGGAGATTTACAGAACATCTTCTAATTATTATATCTGGAGTAATTTAAACCTTTGCAAAGGAAATATAGTTTTTATTGAATTCGATACTTCAAACAGAAAGGCTAATCTAAAAGTTATTGATTCCGAAACCTCAAATAATATATTTGATTTCCAATTTAAAGTAACTGATTTCATCTCAGATCATATTGTTGTAACAGGAAGCCTGATATTTATTTCATATGATAACAAACTGGTAAAAATTAATCTCAAAGATAGTACATATAAGTGTATATCATTGTTTTTCAAAATGAGAGACGATTGCAGAATTTTTTACCTGAATAATAAAGTATATATAACTAATCCGAAGAATGAATTATATTATTTAGATTTAAAATCCAATTCTATAGATTTTAAATATACAGGTATTAAAAGTAATTTTATAAATTCTTTAGCAGGATTTAAGGATAACATTTTTATAGGAACAGTTTATGGATGGAAATTATACAAATCTAATGGTATGCTTTTATATTCATATGATGACGTTGATGAGAATAAGATTGAAGCTGTAAGTAAAAATCTACTCATTGTTTCTAAAACAAATAAAATTGTCTGTCATAATTTGGATAGATTTCAAGAGGCGGAGGGATTTGCATTAAGGTCGAAGGATAACAACATTGATTGTGAGGTTATTGAATCGGTCATTATCTCTTTTAATGATTTCTTTGTTTTAACAAAGAATGGTAAGCTCGAAGCCTTTACAAATGACAAACTGAACATTCATATTTAAAAATGAAAATAAATATTGCATTATTACTATGCTGTCTGTTAATCAGACAGGTATTATTATCTGAAAATGTTTTTGCTCAACAGAGCCGGCAGTTTATATTTCTGTTTGATAATTCCGGAAGCATGTCAGGATATTACAGGGAGTCAAACAGTTCCTTTAAATTGTTTTCTAAAGCCTTGATTAAAAATTCTGTCAAGCGCGGCGATGAAGTTGATATAATGCTTTTTTCAAAAACGGAGAAGGATAGGGGGATGGAATCTCCGAAAATATTATACGAAGGAAGTGCTGATGCTCTGGTACTCGATAGAGTTATAGCAGAGTTCAAGATGATAAGAGCGAAAGATGGTGATTTAGGGAGAACGGATTTGATAGAAGCAATTGACAAAGGTATATTAAAAATTGAGGGAGACGCAGGGATTATCTGGTTGGTAACCGATAACATAAATGATAACAGCGGAAGTGGAGATGAGTCATATTTAAATACATTAAAGTTTTATGAAAGATTAAGGCAGGATAAAAATATTAGAAAAATCCTTTTATACCCTATTCCCGAGACAATACGAGAAAATGGTGAAACATCTAACGGTTATGTAGTTTATGGAATATTCTATTCAAAGGAAGAAGTTTCGCAAAAAGATTTAGAAATATACGATGTGATTTTAAGAAGTGCAGGAATAAAGCAAAAAGCAATTACTTTAAAACCGCTCGATATTGGAACAATCGTACTGATGCCTAAAAAGACTCAAACAAGAGTGTATCCCGGGAAATTATTTTTCGATGGGAAAACATTAAGGGGATTTGATTTTGAAGAAGGAGAACCAGTTAAAGAAGTTTTCAATGATTTGTCATTGAAATCCAACCTTTATCCGTATCTGATAAAGAGTGCGCGATTAAGTGTGAGACTCTTGGATTTTGAGTCATCGGATTACTCCGTTAAATCATTAGGTACACAGACTATTTCACCGTCGACAGTAAGTAATGTTTCACCGGAGGGAGAGGTCACAGGATTCTCTATTATTTTCAACATGCCCGATATAACACCTACTTTTTCATTCAATACAATCTTTAAAGAAGATTTCACGATTGGGGGAAATTTAGTATTGGAAGTTACAAACGTGGATATAGAACTCGATGAAAACTATATGAATCAATTTAGAGAGTTGTTTGCATTACAAACAGTTCCGGAGATATTTAAACCCGTTCTAAAGGATAAAAAAATTATAACACAAATACCCCTGGAAATCAGAATGAGATATGGACCATGGAGATTGTTCGTATTGATCGGTTTGATTGTATTAGTTGCTGCAATCATATTTCTGATTTTGTATTTTGTTTTCAGGAAGAAGTGTTTTATAGTAGTTATAGATAATACAGACGAACAAAGTATATGCTTGAATTTCTTAAGTTCATACAGTGTATTCAAAGGTTACTCTCAAGAATTGGGAAAAATAAAAGTAAACCTTTTTGGTTCGATTAAGTTTTTATATTCTAAATTTACAACCATACCGGGTAAAAAAGTTTTTTTACGCGAAGGGTTACCGATTGATATTGAGTATGAAGAAGATAATCTCAAAAAGGTGAACGTTACTCTTATGATTGGCAAGGTTGTAAAAAAGAAGGTGGAGTCGTCAGAGTTAGATACAGAATATTCAAAGTATCATTAAAATTTTCTTAAAATTAAATTCACAGCTTTTGATCCGATAAATACTTATTGTTCAATAACCGTTATTAATGGTTCTTAATCTTATATCTTATTATGAATTGAAAGCACATCGGTTATTGAATATCTTTTAAAAATTTATTAATGCTGATCAAAAGTATCCAAATCTTTTTAGTTATCTGCTTACTGACAAGTTCTGCACTATTTTCTCAGCAAAATCCAAATAAAAAAACTTCTACCTATAAGGTTACATCGAAGGATACACTTATTGAGACGGGTGACAAATTTATAATTCAATTTACTGATGTTTTGACAGTTGATAATGTGGTACTTAATCCTAATGACGATTATAAAATCGATTACAGGGAAGGAACTATAAGTATTAACAATGATCTTTTTAAAAAATATTCATTAGACACTAACAGGATATATGATTTAATTGTTGAATACGCTCTGTTCCCTTATAACTTCAAAGATGAATACTCAAACTTTAATATTATTTTAGAGACGGATACTTTAACGGGAGATACAGTTCAAATTGCCGTTCAAAAAAAGGATCTGATTGAAAACTTATTTGAAGGAACTGATCTTGAAAAGTCTGGAAGCCTGTTCAGAGGATTTACTTTTGGTTCGAACAGGGACGTAACATTGAATTCCGGTTTTCGGTTGCAGTTGAATGGAAAGCTTGCAAAAGATGTCGATATTGTAGCGGCATTGACCGATGAAAGCACCCCGATCCAACCCGAAGGAAATACACAGAAACTTCAAGAACTTGATAAAGTATTCATCGAAGTTAGAAGTAATAATGTGACGACAACAATTGGAGATATTGACATTAATTTTAAAAAATCTGAATTTGTAAATTTTAACAGAAAGATTCAGGGTGCAAAAGGATTTGGTGAGTTTGATTTTGGTGACATCTTGCTCACAGGAGCTGTTTCAAGAGGAAAATTTAATACGAATTCATTTAACGGTATTGATGGTGTGCAGGGTCCTTATAGACTTTTAGGTGCAGACAATGAAACAAATATACTTGTTCTTTCCGGGACAGAAGAAGTATATATTGATGGAATAAAGATGACAAGAGGGGATCAGGCAGATTATGTTATTGATTACGGGATAGGGGAGATAACTTTTACTGAGAAAAGAATAATATCAAACACAACCAGGATAGTAGTGGATTTTGAATATTCTGAGAGAAGATACTCGCGAACACTGCTTGCAGGAAACAACCAGTTTAAATTTTTTGGCAACAAACTCAATGTTGGAATCTCATACGTGAATGAATTTGACAGCAAAGACAAAACAATAGATTTTACATTGAGTGACGAAGATAAAGAGATATTGCGGAAAGCCGGGAATGACAAACTAAAAGCTGCTAAGTCCGGTGTGACTGAGGTTGGAAGAAATGATTCTACTGGTATCGGGCTTGGTTCTTATGTTAGAGTTGATACTACAATTAATTTAAATACAGTTATTTTATACAGATATGTCCCCGGAGACTCAAATGCTATTTATAACGTGACGTTTTCATTTGTGGGATCCGGTAATGGTAATTACAATAGCATAAGTACATTTCAGTATGATTTTGTTGGAATAAAACAGGGCAGCTATGATACAGTTGTGTTTATCCCAATTCCAACAGCATATCAGGTTTTTAATGTTTCCGTGGATTATTCACCTGATCGGAACAAAGATTTCTATGTGAATCTTGAGTCTGCTTATTCTTATTTCAATCAGAATATGTTTTCGGACATTGATGATAAAAACAATGGTGGGGTTGCTTTTCTGGGTTCAATTGGTTTTAAGAAGAATGATTTTAAACTTTTAGGAATGAAGGTAATGAATCTCGATATTAACTTCAAAGAAAGAGTTATAAATAAACTTTTCAATTCTCTTGACAGGATTAACTCAGTGGAATTTAATCGGAATTTCAATGTTCAAGATTCGAGCAAAGTAACAGAGGAACTAAGAGAGGGGAATTTGGTTTTTAGTCCCGGTAAACTGATTAATATAAATGGAAATTTTGGGCAGCTAAAAAGAGGTGATTTTTTCAATTCAAACAGGACAATTGCGAAATTTGAATTCAATCCTGTCCCGACAATTCTTGATACATCCGGTCTTCCGCAGGTGAAATATGAATTTGAATATGTAGACAGCAAGGATCGTTTGTTTAATAATGATGGTAAGTGGACAAAGCATTATGCATATCTTGGTTATAATAGATTTCTTGGAAAAGATATTAGAAACAGTCCATCGGTAGTTTTAAATTTTGAATATATCGGGGAGAATAAAAGAAACAGTGTTAACGGTGGTTCGGGGGATAGTCTGACAGGTGATAGTTTCGCCTTCGATGAGATAATCCCAAGAGTATCTTTAAACAATTTTTTTGATATTAGCATATTTTCAGAATTCAACTATCGAAAAGACCGAAGCAGCAATAAGGGAAAATTATTTGATCTTTCAAATTCTTATACTCAGCGGTACGGAATTTCTTACAAAGGAATATCGTGGTTCTCAACTTTATTCGACATAGCAATACAAGACAAATTGTATACAAACGAAGCGTACCAGTTAGGAAACAGGGATAATAATTCTGTACTTGTGAATTCGAGAACCCGAATTGATCCTTTTAATGGTGCAATACAAACTGATTTGTTGTATAAGATTACGAGTGAAAGGACTGCTAAGGTAGAGAAGTTGTTCGTACTTGTCCCTGTTGGCGAGGGAAATTATATATATCTCGGTGATCTTAATAATAACGGCATACAGGATGAGAATGAATTTCAGCTTGTTAATTTCGACGGAAACTATATTAAATTGAATATCCCAACTGATGAGTTTTTTCCAACGGTCGATCTGCGAACGTTCGCAAGGATCTATATTAAACCCTCAAGACATTTTAGTTTGAAGGGTGGTAATCTCTTCGCAGATTTGATTAATAATTTCACTTCCGAAACGTCTTACAGGATTGAAGAAAAAAGCAAGGATCCCAATACGGATAATTTATATTTTTTAAAGTTCAGTACTTTCTTAAACGACTCAAACACACTTTCTGGTACCCAAATATTTCAGCAGGATTTTAATTTCTTTGAAAATAACCAGGCTTATTCACTCAGATTAAGATTTTTACAAACAAAGAGTTTTGGACAGTTCAGCAGTGGTAATGAACGACTTCTTAATATACAGCGTTCAATAAGATTTAAATTAGGCTTAACGGATGATATTACAACACAGATAGAATATACTAATAAAACTGATAAGAACACTGCACCTTTAAATTCTATCAGGAACAGAGATATTTTAGCTGACGAGTTTTTAACAGACATCGCATACAGACCATTTCCGGAGATTGAAAGTGGTTTGCAGTTTAATTTCACAAGAGCAACCGATTATTTCCCTGTGGTAAACACCGGTGCAGATATAAACCAGCAAATTCTTAGGTTTATATATTCATTTGTATCTGTCGGACGGCTAAGACTTGAATTTGAAAGAGATGAGGTATTGTTGAGTTCCAATCCAATTAATCTTCCTTATGAATTAACTAATGGCAGGATTGCCGGCAAGAGTTACTTCTGGAGAGCGTTGCTTGATTATAGTATTAGTAAGAACATACAGACATCATTAAATTATAATGGAAGAATTGAGGGCAGCAAAAAAGTCATACACTCTGGTAATGCTCAGGTAACAGCCTTCTTTTAGAATTATTATTTTTTATTATTATAAATAGAAAGATACAATAATATATACAGAGGATTATCGAATTTTATCAAGACTACTATGCCCGGGAAAATGAAATTATATAAATACTATTTTAGTATTGCAATCAGTAATATAACAGCTATTAAAACTAAAATAATCGTTATTAAAGTATAATGGTCTAACTCGAAGGCATTATCGATAGTTGTTGCCTTATAGCTTTGAAAATTATTACTTTCTTCCGGGTTGTCTTTTGAAATTGCAAATATATCCAAATCTCCATCACCATCCTTATCTGCAAAAAAGAGAGGTACAGGGATTGTGATATCTACAATCGAGTGAATTTCATACTCACTGTAATTATTATTTTCTAATTTGAAATCGGGTTCGTTGAGCGTCCCGATATTTTTATAATACTCAACCCTGCCTTCTTTATTGAAATATAAAATATCAAAGTCGCCGTCTTTATCTTCATCTACATAAACAGGATTACCCTGGAAGTTTGTTTGCTGTATATATTTATCAGCTAAGTTAAGAATTTCATCCTCTGAGAAAACTGTCTTGGGGTCAGTATCTGCTTTAGCATTGATATTCAATAGGAGAGCAAATAAAAACAGTACTATGAAAATGTAAATTGATTTGTTCATGATGATGATTTTATTTAATGTAAGGTGTTTGTGTAAAAATAATAAAAAAAAATATCAATTTTTATTAATAATTCATAAATTCCAAATCCTTTTCATCATCGATATCTATTAGTTCTTTAATTAGACAATAGCTTTTATTGTATTCCTTTATTCGCTTTATTGTTTCATGTAGTACATGCTTGTTTCCCCATGTCATCCCTGAAAATAAATCGAGAGGCTTTTTTAATCCAATCAAATAATAACCACCATCCTTAGATGGCCCGATTACAATATCAAAAGTGTTTAATTTTTCAAAAGATTCTTTAATAATTTTTTCTGTTAGTGAAGGTATGTCCGTACCTACTAAAACAATTTTCTTGTAATCAGAATCAAAAAGTTCTTTGAAAGAATTTAACATTCGTTTTCCCAGGTTTGAACCTTCTTGTAACTTTTTGACATAACTTGTATCGAATAAACTGTCATCGATGGATTTTGTAAGATATAAATATTTATCAGGTTTTAGATTCTTAGTGTGATTATATGTAAGTGAAAGAAGTTTTGTGTAAACCTTGAATGCTTTGTCTTTCCCTATAGTTTTTGCAAGACGGCTTTTAACTTTTCCTTTAATAGGATTTTTAGCAAAAATTATTAATGCATTCTTCATCATTCTTAAAATGTTTTTTGAAAATATTTTTTTTAAAATCAATAATTATAAAAACGAATAACAAAAGATATTCCAGTATTAAAATTATTTTTACTTCACCCCACACAGAATATTTTATATAGTAGTATATTGATAAATTTGTTAGAACTATAAATCCACTCCAGAAGAAAGAACTGTATTGAAAATATATAGTGAGAAGCAAAACAAGAATTACTAAATACCATGGATGAACAGTATGTGAGAATAAGAAATAAGATATAATGGTTAAAGAAATTTTCTTAATAAATGAAAGTTTCGAAAATAGAATTATAAGTAAAGCGGTTAAGAAAATTGCGACAAATATAATTCTTGTAATTTGATGATCTGATATTCCGAATAACAAGAATGCATTAACAGTAAGTTTAAAAAGCAAATTGTTAAAGTACCAGTGCCTGCTATAGTTTTCAATTGTCAGAAATATATTCGAGAAGTGTTTAACATAAATTAATATTGGTGAGAAAGAGATTATTAAAAACAAAAAACCCTTGAAAATTTTCTTAAAACTATCTTCCTTATTATAAAAATATAGAATGTAGATTGGAAGAAACATTAATGAATATATTTTACTCAAAGCAGAAAATCCCAAAAATAAAAATGCTAGCGAAACATTATTCTTTGTAACAAAATAAATACTTATTGCAAGGAAAAATAAAAGCAAGATATCTATATGAGCATTTATGAATAGTTCAAAGAGTATCAATGGTGAGAGTGCATATAATAGAGTACTATTCGTATTATAGTTAAGAGTTTTCAGTATTTTGTAAATGAAAATAATTATACCTACATCAATTAAAAGATAAAGAAGTTTCAAACCGATAATGCTTTCACCAAAAATAACGTGATTAAGAAAAAACAATATCTGTGCAAGTGGAGGATAAATCGTTCTAACATCAGGAAAAGAGACATTTGCATAGATTGGATTACTTTGATAACTAAATAACAAAGTATCTTGCGGAGCAAACTGGTAAGGATTAATACCAGCACCCTGTACCAAACCATCCCATAAATATCTATATATATCAACGGATGTAATTGGATTTACAAAAATTAAAATAACTCTTAATATTACGGCTGTAATCAAGATTTCTGATAAACTCAAACTTTGTTTGTTTCTATTCCTGTAATAAAACGCAGAATAAATTATGAAACAGATAGAGGAGTTTATTATGTACAGGATTACTTTATTTTCAGGAGAGGTCTTAATAAAAAGAAAAGATAATAATACAAGGAGATAACCGACAAGAAATATAAGATTGTATTTGTTTCTCAATATTTGCAAAAAGCAAAAAGAATTAATGATTATTTTGGGACATGTTTCTTAGAATCTTTGAAAATATAAATGAATATAGTCCATAAGATTTTAACACCTGCTTTTAAGGAGCCGCTTATGGTTCCTGTTACTTTTGAATCACCGATTCTGACTCTGTAGCTTACTGGAACCTCTTTGCATTTCTGTTTTAGCTTTGCTGCTAATATTTGCATCTCGACAGTCCATCCATAGTTTCTGTCTTGTATATTCATATCGATTAATGATTTGTATTTTACAGCTCTGAAAGGTCCCAGGTCTGTGTACGAATAGCCCCAGAATAATTTAATAAATTGTGCAGAGAGCCAATTTCCAAACACTGCTTGCGGTAGTAATGATTTGTCTTCGGTCTTTCCAAGTTTATTTCCTAACACTCTTGAGCCTATTACCATGTCATAATTTTCCTTTAAGATAGGCTCAATTATTATATTCATTTCACCGGGATAGTCTGAGTAATCGCCATCAAGAAAAACAATAATGTCATCATCATTAATGTTTTCTTTTTGAGATATATAATCTATTCCTTTCAAACATGCAGCTCCATAACCTTTTTCTTTTTCCATTAACACAGTTGCGCCTGCGTTTTTAGCAACACTTATTGTATCATCTTCGGAACCGTTATCGACTACTATTATTTCTTCAATAATCTCTTTTGGAATATCCAGAATTACTTTATCAATTGAACTTGCTTCATTAATGGCAGGAATTATTACGAAGATATTTTTCATAAATTTAAATCTGTTGGATAGGAATTACAGTTATGTGTAAATATAATTTGGATTTAATATTATTGATATATAAAAGCTATACAACTTCCCCACCGCAACTTGAGCCTGCTCCCGCAGTACAGCCGAAGCAATGCTGACCTATTACTATTTCTCTGTTATCTAATTTTTTGATGTCAAAATTTTTAATATGTTTTGGTGCGGAATGATTTACTGTCATATTCAGCATTTGATTGAAATCGCAATCATAGAGTACTCCATCCCATCCCACAGAAATGGTATTAGTGCACATAACATTTTTAATTGTAGCAGGATTGAAAGCTGTAATCAATTTCTCCATATAATAATCATAATTACCTGAGTCAATTAAATACTCAAGGAATCTATTGATTGGCATGTTTGTGATAGTGTAGAGATTATTAAAAACTATTCCATATTTTTCGTATAATTCTTTTTTGTAATCTTTTTCCAAAGATTCCTGCTTGGCTGGTAGAAATGCTCCTGTAGGATTATAAACCAAATCTAAAACTAAACCTGAATTTTCATGTCCATATCCGACATCGTTTAATTTTTTTAAAGCGGTGATGGATGCATTAAAAACACCCTCACCTCTTTGTCTATCCGTGTTCGATTGTTTGTAATAGGGAAGTGATGAGATCACTTCAACAATATGATTCGCTAAGAATTCCGGTAAATCATGATATTTTTTATTAGAATGGATTATAGTAAGATTACATCGATCTATGATGTGACGGTCAAGTTTTTTCAGCTCTTCTACGAACCATTTAAAGTTGGGATTCAATTCGGGTGCACCTCCTGTGAGGTCAACTGTAGGAATGTCGGTTTCACTTAGTTTATCAAGACATAACTGCATAGTGTTTTTTGTCATTATATCTTTTCTATCAGGACCCGCATCAACATGACAGTGTTTGCACGTTTGGTTGCACATCTTTCCCAGGTTTATCTGGAATATTTCAATTTTTCTTGACTTTAATTTATCAATCCCGCTTTTTTTCAGGTATGTCTCGAAGGATTCATTATTGTAATCATTTAATATCTTAATTTGATTACTTACATCAGCTAGTTCTGAGTGTTTGGATATTAATGTTTTTGTTAACATATTATTTGAGTAATTGCTAAATATGTTGGACTGAAATTATTATAAATTTATGTTTACGACGTGAACAGTGCTTCAATATATTTTGTATGTAAAGTAATAGGGAATATATCAGTTTTACATTGATACTTTTTTCACATGCTCCATCATTTGTACTCCATGCACGAGAGAAGCACCTCCTCGAATAGCAGTAGCAACATGAACAGCTTCCATCATTTGTTCTTCATTACTGCCTTTATCAAGAGCATCGTGAGAGTAGGCATCAATACAATAAGGACATTGGATTGCGTGAGCAACGGCTAATGCTATTAAGGATTTTTCTCTTGCTGATAAAGCACCTTCTTCGAATACTTTCCCATAATAATCAAAAAACCTCTTTGCTAAATCTTCGTTGAATTCTGAGACATTTGAAAATTTCTTTAAATCTTCTGGTTTGTAATAATTGTCCATGTTATTAATATGTAAATATTTATAAAAACTGCTTATTTATAATTCGATATTTCTTTATGAAGTGAAACATATTAATAATATTCTAAAAATATCAATATATAAAGTCTAATGCGGAAAACACATAATTATATTAGAATTCCTAACACTTGATCTTCTTATAAAATTCTATAAGTTTTTACTTAAATTTGCGAAATAATAATATTTAGAACAATTTTTATTTTTTTTCGTTGAATGATTATAAAGAAAATTTGTTTATAATTGAATGATGTATTTCAATGAAGTTTAGAATGACAGGAGTTAATTAATTGTTGATTTCTTAAAAAATTATTAGAACATTCACTATTATATTTTATTAACATTTGAATTTTATGTTAGATATAAGTTAATTAAATTCACCTTCATTTATAAATAATGCCAGAAAATAAGAAAAATACAGAGAAAACTAGTCCAGAAACGTCTAAAGGAAATATCAAAAAAGTCAAGTCTGATTCCAATGAATTAAATAAGTCATCTCAAGGTAAAATCTCTCAAAAAACTCCAAATAAAGACTATCAAGAGAAGTCTTCAGAAAAAACAACAAAAAAGAAGAAGGAAACCATAAAAAAAAGTTCAAAATCGAAAAGAACCACCAAATTAATAAAGCCAGAGAGCAAGAGAAAAGTCGAAATTAAAACACAGAAAAAGGTTGGAGTTGGAATAAGTCGGAAAACAGGTGAACCTACCGTTAAGGGTAAAGATGTATCATTTTCGGATAAAAACATTGATAGTAATTATCAGATAAACCTCAAAGATGAAAATTCCTTAAAAATAAAAGTCATTACCGAGAAAGCTATTAGTGTCGATTGTTCTGTAAAAGACAGGAAAGGTAAATCTGTTGATGCTAATGAAACCCAATCAAACAAAATATTAATACACCCGAAGTCGGACTTACAACAGCAAGAGGTTGAGATAGCTATATTAATTGATCCTGAGTCTGGTAAGTTACTACCAAAGATCAGCACAGAAAGTGGAGCTTCTGAAAAAGATGTTATTACGAATGCTAAATTAAAAAACAGCAATTACCAGATAAGTCTTACTGATGAAAATTTACTTAATATAAAGGTAATAACTGATAAGGCAGTCAGTGTTGAGTGCTCTGTTAAAGATATGAAAGATACATCGGGCGAAGCAAGTGAGACTAAATTAAATAAAATTTTAATTCATCCAAAGTCGGATTTACTACAACAGGAAGTTGAAATAACCATATCAATAGATTCTGACATTGGTAAGATAGATATAAAAGATAGTCAGGAAGAAAAAACTGCTGAAAAAGAATCACAAGAATCGGTCCTGATTCCTAATCCTGAAGTTGCCGATTTAATTGGTAAGGGAGAATTCGCATACGAACAAGAGGAAGGACAAAGAACACCCGATGAAATATTGCAGGAAAGATTGGGTAGGAAGAATCCTTATGTAATATTCAGAAGGGTTTATCAACGGAATCTTCTGAGAGGAATAATTGGAGCGTTAATTATTTATTTTGTCTCTGTTTTTGTGTTTTACGGGGTTGCTTCAAAAGAAACGAATGATTTTAGCCAAGGTGATCAGAGAAGGCTAATTGTTATTCAGGACTTACCAGAGCCAAAGATTAAACTCAAAAATGTTGAAGACCCTATGAAACCGGAAGAAGAAATTACAAGCGAGTCAGATATTCAACTACGTAAGCTTCCGCCACCAAAAAGGAATTTTAAAAAAACTACAACAATTAAAAGACCTTATGATAATCCTAAAGTAGATACAAGTGATATTTCGAACACAAACGATGAACTTGATTCTTTAAGGAAATTGAATACCGGAACATTAGACTCGCTTGGATTGGATTCATTGTCAGCGAATTATTTAATTCCTGATTCATTGAGGAAAAACTTTTCGGAGGATGATATAGGTCTTAGAATGTATTTCCCAAGCAACTGGAAACTAACCGACCAGCGGGATATTAACAAGAATGAAAAGGAGTTTAAAGGAGTTCTTCTAACGGACACAACCGCAAAGCAGGAAGGTACGTTGACTTTGTTTATCTTCCTTGATAGAGAAGGCAAGGATTATAGAAAAGATGATTTTACTACTGAATTCAAAATGGAAGATACTACCCTAACTGCTTTCTCAAAAGAGCCAAGAAACATAGCAGGATTTACGGAATACAAGTTTTATATATTCGGAAAAACAGAAAAGCTTTCCGCTACGGCTCAAGTAAGGAAACAATTTTTCGAAGAATATAAAAATGTGATTGAAGCGGTTGTACGGTCAATAAAAATTGAAAAGCCTACTACATTGTAAACACTTTTTTGAATTTCTAAAATTGTAAAGGCATCCCTTATTAAAGAAGAATTTATATTCCTATATTCAAATCTATTAACGAACTGAATTATTTAAAAGAATGAATTTTGTATAAAGGATTCATTAATGAATTTTTTGCAGCATTGTTTTGTTTATATTTTTATAAATTATAAATGAATATCCTATCTAAGTATTTCAACTGGCTCCAAAAAGATGTACCTTCAGGTGATGTTGAGAAGTATCCGGAGATTAATGATAAAGGGGAAACTTCAGTCAAAGGTATTTTCATAATTGGGGATTTAACGGGAGTACCTTTGTTAAAGCTTGCTTCAGAAAGTGGAAAAAAAATAATTGACCAGTTCTACGAGGATAGTGATTTTCTTAAACAAAAAGATGCTAATAAAGATAAAGACATTCATGATATTATAATTGTAGGTGCCGGTCCTGCTGGTATTTCCGCTGGTATAGAAGCCTCTAAGAGAAATCTTAACTACAAAATATTAGAAGCATCAAAGAAGTTTAACACGATAGAAAACTTCCCGAAGGGTAAACCAATCCTTGCTGAACCCGAAAACATTAAGCAAGAGTCAGAACTTAAAATTAATGATGGAACCAAAGAGTCTCTGCTTGAGGAATTAGATAAACAAATTAAGAATATAAACCTGTCGATAGATGAACAAACTACCGTTGAAAGAATCGAAAGGTATAAAAATCATTTCGAATTAATCACAAATAAAGGAGTTTATAAAACCTTACGTGTAATATTAGCAATCGGTAAATCAGGTAATGCGAGAACTTTGGGTGTACCGGGACAGCACCTTGAAAAAGTGTACAACAGGTTGTTCGATCCCGTAGATTCAAAAGACCAGGATGTCCTTATAATTGGAGGCGGTGATTCGGCTCTCGAAGCTGCTATTGCGGTATCAGAGTATGCAAAAACTGTTACACTATCATACAGAAAAAATACTTTTGCCAGACCGAAGGAAGACAATGTTGAAAAGTTTAACAGGTTAAAAGAAGAAGGTAAGGTTAAATTGTTAATGGGAACCAACATAAAGGAGATTAAGAAAAATAGTGTTCTCGTTATAGACAAGGAAAACCGCAAACTGGAAATTGAAAATACAATGGTATATTCAATGATTGGAAGAGAACTGCCGGTATCCTTTTTTATAAGAAGTAATATAAAGATGGAAGGGGAACTGTCTCTAATAGCAAAGCTTCAGTTCTTATTACTAATTTTTGTTTCCGGTGTTATCTATTTCGGAAAAAGCAGCCGTAGTTTTTATGAATATTTTTTCGGTGGAAAGGCAGACTCTTTTTCTGAATTAATTTCAAACTTATTTACAGGGGCATTCTGGTATAAATTTATTACCTTTCCTGCTTATGTTTTTGAGAATCTATTACCGGATAAATTTTGGGATATTGGAGGATATTTCTCACCGGTTATTAACTTTGTAGCCTTTTTATCTTTTATAGGCTCAATTTTTCTTGGCGGTTATTTGCTTTTCAAATTTCTAAAGAAAAATGTAAATACAATTTCGTTTGACTGGAACACTTTTAAGTATTCATATTTTATTTTTCTTGCAATATTTTTTGTTGTTATTTTTTTTAGCGGAAAGTATTTCGGCGTTTATGTTTTGGGTAAATCACAGAGTTTTTGGTATACAGGTATGTATTCTTTAACAGTGTTAATTTTTGGAATAAGAAGAATTAAAGTGAAACCTACTAAGTATATTAAACTCCAAACCTGGTCATTAATACTTGTTCAAGTGTTACTGCTCTTCATTCTTCCTGAGTTCGTTTTTCCTTTTCTGGGTAAGATTGGAGCTTTAGGAGGGGGGAATGGATTTATCCTTTCGCAGGTTTTCCCGGGCAATAGTTACTGGAGATCATATGGTTTCATACTTGCCTGGCCCCTCAATTTTGGTAATCTTTATAATGGAAATATAACAATATTCTGGTTGCTTTTTAGTATTACACAGACGTTTATTATTATTCCTTATATTATATATAAATGGGGTAAGGGTGCATATTGTGGTTGGCTGTGTTCATGTGGTGCTTTAGCAGAAACTTTAGGTGATGATTATAGAACAAAAGCACCGCATGGAATAATAGCTAAAAAGTGGGAGAACATCGGTCAATGGATTTTAGCTTTTGCATTTATGATAACTGCGGCTAAACTAATTAGCATTTTATTTAATCTCGACATTCCAGTGTTAAATGAAAATATATCTACCACAGCGGATTATCTAAAGAAATTTTATGGTTTTGGAATTGACATTGTTTTTGCTGGCGTTCTGGGAGTAGGAGTTTACTTTTTTATGAGTGGTAGGATTTGGTGTAGATACGGATGTCCTCTTGCAGCTTTAATGCATATATATTCACGCTTTTCACGTTACAGAATATTTTCGGAGAAAAAGAAATGTATCTCGTGCAATATTTGTACAAAGGTATGTCATATGGGCATCGATGTAATGAATTATGCAAATAAAGGCATTCCGATGAACGATGTCGAGTGTGTTAAATGTTCGGCTTGTGTAGTAAATTGTCCAACGGAGGTATTATCTTTTGGATCATTATTAAAATCTGATTTAAACAATGAATCATTTAAAAGAATGAACTTATCTGTTATGGATAGGAAGGACTGGCGTAGCGGTTTATGATACTTGAATCTTAAATGTGAAGGATTTTCGGGAATTAAACATTTTTTATAATATTAAATGTCTTTCAAATCAAAAAAATATCGATTAGTTCATAAAATAATTATTTAAATAATTCACTTTTCTCAAAAAAGAAGCTAACCTCAATTTTACCATTCTCAACAGAGTCAGAACCGTGGACTGCATTAAATGATTTGGATTCAGCATATAATTTCCTTAGTGTTCCATCTTCAGCTTCGGCAGGATCGGTTGCTCCAATAAGTTTTCTATAATCTTCTACAGCATTTTCTTTTTGTAATGCAATCGGTATGCAGGGAGCAGACGTCATGAACTCTACAAGGTCATCGTAAAATGGTCTTTCTTTGTGAACTTCGTAAAATTTCTTTGCCTGGTCTATTGTAAGGTGCGTCATTTTCATCCCAATGATGTTAAATCCAGCGTCAAGTATTCTTTGGATTATATTTCCCTGAACATTTTTGCTTACGGCATCGGGTTTAATTATACATAAAGTTCTCTCCATATATTTTGTATATAATTTTATTTCTTTTGAAAGTTGATGTAAATTGTTTACTAATTATCGGGTGGTTCTAAATTACCACCGGGAGGTAATCCGGTAGATTCAAATGCTGTTTCTAATGAATCTATAAAGCTGTGACTAATATTACATTTCTTAGGCATATACTTTTTGAGGACTATTTCTAAATCAGAAGGGCAGGAGCCACCGTCAAGAAGACCTGTTACCATACAGATATTTACTTCATCAACATCGTCCGGCATTAGAAAATAAGCTACCGGGAAATCAAAATTGTCATCCGAGTATAAATATTTCATAAATTTTCCCCAGATAGGAGCTGCTGCTCTTCCACCCTGACCGTATGCACTGCCAAGTTTTATTCTTGCATCGTCAAAGCCCAGCCAGACACCTGCTACAAATTGTGGAGTGTAACCGATAAACCATGCATCTGTATAATTTTGTGATGTACCGGTTTTCCCGGCAGCAGGTCTGTGAAAGTAACCGCGTACACGTGTTGCTGTACCGTATTCTAGTACATCCTCAAGCATGTCGCTCATAATGTATGCAACACCTTCACTCATAACTTCTCTTGTTTCAGGAATGACTTCCTCAATGACATTTCCGTTTCTGTCTTCGATTCTTGTTATAGCTATTGGTTCTACCCATATACCTTCGTTTGCAAATGTTCCGAATGCGTTCGTCATTTCTAAAGGAGAAACTTCTCCTACTCCTAATGCCAGGATTGGATAATTTGGTAATTCAGATTTTACACCCATTCTATGAGCAAGGTCTATTACTTTATCAATCGGGGCGATTTGCATTGCAGTTCTTACCGCAACAACATTTACAGATTTCGCAAGTGCATATCTTAAAGATAAATCTCCCCCTTGTCCACCACCTTTTAATAACCTTGTTGAACCGCGGTCATATATTTTGAGAGGATCGTTCGAAATCATATAACCTGGTGAGTAACCATTTTCAATTGCAATTGTATAAACGAATGGTTTAAAGGAAGACCCTGGTTGTCTTTTTATCTGTGTTACATGATTCAATCCATATTTAAATCTTGTGTTTGGATTTGCTCCTACCATTGCCTTGATATGTCCGGTTTTTGGATCTATTACAACGAAGCCTATCTGGATTGTTGTTGTTAATTTTTTTACCGAATCAATAATTGATTTATTGTTCTTTAATGTATTATATGTTTTCTCCCTTTCGGCTTCTGTGCTGCAATTTTTATATTCCTCGGTTTCTTTGATGTATTTATTTACAGCACTGTTTAAAATTTTATCTTTGTTTTTCCAGCTCCAATATTTGCTGAATGATTTCTGGTAAGTTTTTAATTGTTCATCGACAGCATCTTCCGCATGTTTTTGAAATCTCGTATCTAATGTAGTGTAAACTTTTAATCCATCCCTGTAGAGGTCAAAACCAAATTTTTCAGCTTTAACTTGCAAAAGTTGTCTTACATACTCAGTAAATTCAGGAGCTTTCGATTCTGTGTAAAGGTTTTCGGTTTTCAAGTCTATTTTAATCGGATCATTAATTGCGATATCGTATTCTTCTTTAGTAATGAAATCCATTTCGTACATAGAATTCAAAACAGTATTTCTTCTGTCCTTGCATGCTTCAGGATTATACACGGGATCATAATTAGCAGGTGATTTCAATAGTCCTACGAGAATTGCAGACTCATCAAGGTTTAGATCTTTTGCGTTTTTATCGAAGAAAATGTGTGCTGCGGCTTCTATTCCGTATGCTCCTTTTCCAAAATAAACAGTGTTTAGGTAGTAAGCGAGAATTTCTTGTTTTGTATAAGTTTTCTCAATTTGTATTGCTGTCATCGCCTCTCGAAGTTTCCTGCTTAAAGTAACTTCTTTCCTGTTCAGATAAAGATTCCCGGCTAACTGTTGTGTTATTGTTGATGCTCCTTCTTTTGATAGATCAAAACTTATAATATTTTTTATGAATGCCTTACCAATTCTTTGAATATCGACTCCCCAGTGATCGTAGAATTTCCTGTCCTCAGTTGAAATTAAGGCATTGATAAAATGCTGCGGCACGTTTTCGATTGTGACCTTTGTTCTGTTTTTAAGATAGAACTTATCTATGAGTTCTCCATTATCTGAATAAATCTGTGTTGCTTCCTCGATCTTGGGGTTTTCGAGTTCGGAAAGTGATGGTAAACCCTGTGATAAATAAACAATGTATACACTTAATATAATGAAAGTGATAAGAATTGCATATAGTGTAACTCTAAAAGAAAACCTTTCTTTGGTGTTTTTCTTCGATTTAGTTCTGCGGTAATTTTTATCCGCAAAATATTTATTTAGCTCTTCTTCTTTATTTTTTCTCTTTTTTGTCAAGCGTCTAAATTTAATTCACGTTCCGAAGTTTTCAAAAACTCCTTTTTCTCAAGATCATAAAAACTCATCAATTTTAGTTTGTTGTTTTTATAAATTGCATAATTAAAATGCTTTATCCAATCTCCCAAATTTATATAACATCCCTTTTCATTTTTGTAAATGTATGGGAAATGTCTGTGTCCCATTATTACATAATCATAACCGTCATGGATTCTTTCTATCGCAAAATCTCTCAGACCATCCTTTTGAGAATAATCCTTCTTCGTTGTATATTCTCTCGAGGATGATGAAGACCTCTTTGCTAACCAGATTCCGATGTCCGGATGAAGCAGCGAATAAAAGAATTGGGAAACACGGTTTCGTAATATCTTCTTTAAGATTTTATATCCATAATCTTTATATGCTAATCCGTCACCGTGATGTATAAAGAACTTTTTGCCGTTTATTTCTCTTGATATAAATCTGTCTTGAATATCAATTCCAAATTCTTCTTTAAAGTAACTACCTCTCCAAAAATCGTGATTACCCGCTAAGTAAGTTATCTTTATGTTACACTCAACAAGTTCTGATATCTTTGTAAGTAACTTGTAATAACCTTTTGGAACAACCTGCATATATTCTATCCAGAAATCAAACAAGTCACCTACTATGAACAATTCTTTAGCATCTGCTTTGATCTCTTCAAGAAATTTTACAAGAACGGATTCCTTAAATCTTTCCTCATCCTTTGACTTGAGTCCAAGATGTACATCTGAAATAAAATAATAAACATCTTTCATTCATAGAGTAGAATAATTCATTTGATTTAGTTATTCTCGGTAAAACTTTTGCGGCAAATTAGAAACTTACTTTCTGTCATATTTACTGAAATAATATAATTATTTTTATTCTATTTACAAACTCAAAATTTTTTTAACGAAATAGGAAAATTGTTTTAAAAAAGAACTTATTACCCAAATATTTAGCTGGGATTACATAATTATTTATATTAATAAAATGTAAATATGTTCCTTAGAATAATTATAACTTTTATATATATCAAGCATATAAGAAAATAATCTCATTCTTTACTTAAAAAGAATCTGTTACTTGTTATTGTCAATATCTATTTATAATAAAATCATTCTCCTTCTTATTGTCAGTATTGTTGTTTGATTCTATGCATGCATATGCATTGTGATTGTGAATACTTTCAAAATTTTCAGCCTCAACGATATACCATGTAATATCTTTATTTTTTCTTAACTCGATTACAATGTTTCTTACCAGGTCCTCTACGAAGACAGGATTTTCATAAGCCCTTTCCGTAAGATATTTCTCATCTTCTCTTTTCAGGAGTGCGTACAGATCTGCACTCGCACATTGCTCAACTATAGAAATAATTTCTTCTATCCAGACCATTTTATTGAATCGAATTGAAACCGTTACTTCGCTTCTTTGATTGTGAGCTCCGTGTTTTGAAATATTTTTTGAGCAGGGGCATAATGTTGTGACCGGTACTGTCACAGTCAGTACAAAATCCTTCCTGCCATTGTGTCTTACTGCGTGAAACTTTACTTTATAATCTATCAACGAGGGTTTGCCCGATACAGGAGCTTTTTTTTCTTTGAAATACGGAAATTCCATTTCTAAGTGCGAGGTTGTCGCATGAAACTTCTTCTGCATCTCTTTACAAATGGAGTAAATAGAATCTACATGTATTTCATGATTTTCGTTCTGAAGTATTTCAACGAACCTGCTCATGTGTGTACCCTTAAACTCCATCGGCAAATCAACAGTCATTGCAATGGTTGCTATTGTATGCTGTATGTCGTTTTCCTTATCTTTTACAGCTATAGGAAACTTCAGGTTCTTCACACCGACTTTATCGATAGGTATTTCTCTCGTATCTTTTTGGCTTTGGGTATCGGGAAGTGAAGATGTCCCGTTATTTTTTATTTTTAGAAGTTCTGTCTTTGGCATATTGTAAATTAATTTATAAAATTATTCGTGTTCAACAACACCTTCAATATGTTCTTTAGTGCAATCGATGTGAACACTAAACATACTATCGTTGTTCTTTAGAACAAATTTCCATAAATAAAGTTTATCCGTTTCCGGTATGTTCGAGCGTAAAACATCTTTCGGGTGTACAAAATAAAAAACTCCCTCAAGTGATTCCTCGGGTAGTTTTTCGACGCTTTTCTTATATTCGAAAACAAATAACATTATGTTCCCAATGTTCGGGTAATCTCTTTCTGTAACGATTCCTCTTAGTGTCCAGTCCCTCGTATCCGATACCAGGTTACATTCCTCGCTGGCTTCTCTCACGGCACATGCATACGGCGATTCTGCTTTGTCTGTGTGCAGCTTACCTCCTGGGGGAGATAGCAATCCCTTATTCGGATTATTTCTTCTTTTCATCAGAAGATATTCTCCTTTACTATTCTTTATATATAAAAGGGTTGCGAGTGTCAATTAAGAATTCAGGTTAGTTTTCAAAAGCCGGTAGGGATTTCGAAATTATTAAAAGATAATCTCTGCACACGCTCATCAAAAAGCAGGTGCGGATTTGTCTTTTCATATTTATTTTGCTTCTTTATGGAGAATGTGCTTCTTGGTCCACTTGCAATACTTTTTCATCTCGAGCCTTTCCTTCGTATTGTTGCGGTTCTTCTGTGTCACGTAAACAGATTTTCCTTTATGAGGACCTTCTGCACTCACAAGCTTGATATTTATCCTCGCGCCTTCTTTCTTAGCCATTTTTTATCGTATATTTTGTTTTTTAAAATGATTCAAATATATTAAATCTTATAACAAAAAATTATGTATTTTTAATTCCGAATGTAAAATTTCGATTTCCTTATCATTTCTCATTCCAAAACTCCTGTTTAGGAGTACTTCTTTTTCTTGGTGACATTGGCAATGCTATCGTGACATGCTTCTACTTCCCGCTTGCGG
>CAYYJH010000044.1:0-9701 GCA_964472195.1 uncultured Ignavibacteriaceae bacterium
GGAATAAGAACATGTTGATAAAATCGAGATACAGGTTTAAAGCTCCCATTATAGCATACTTCTTTCCTTCCTCGCTTTTACCGTCAATGCTTTGAGCCATGCGTTTTATCTTTTGCGTGTCCCAGGCAGTCAATCCAACGAATATCAAAACACCCACGTAGCTTATTATCCAGTAGAGCATCTCGTTCCGTAGAAACAGATTAACAACACTTGCAATGATTATCCCGATCAAACCCATGAATGCAAACGCACCAATCTTCGATAAATCCATTTTAGTTATGTACCCAAAAACGCTTACTGAACCGAACATTGCTGCACATACAAAAAAAGTTGAAGCAATAGAAGCAGAAGTATATACAAGAAACAATACGGAAAAAGTTAAACCGGTCACGGCAGAATAAAAAAAGAACGCACCGATAGCAACAATTGCCGGTATTTTATTTATAGCAAAGCTCAGACCGATTACAATTAACAACTGAAATATTAACAATCCATAGAACAAGAAAATATTCCTTGCAAGGAACTCTTCTGTTATGACAGTCGATACTGCATAAGAAATCAAACCTGTTATTGCCAGACCCATTGTCATCCAGTTGTATACATTCAGTAGAAAAGTTTTTGAAACTTCTGCTGCTTCCGTTTTTGGAAGGGTTTGAGTTTGATACTGGTTAAGATTATAATCCTGGTTTTTCATGTTGATTTTATTTTTTACGTAAATTAAAATTATTTTCTGAATAATAAAATTCCATTAGAGTGGTAAACTCATTAATCAGGATATCATAGTATGTAATTTAACTCCGACATGAATAGCGGAGCTAATGATATACTAAAAACAATACACGGTAGTTTAATCATTTTCCGGAAGAAAAAATTTTAAGCTTTCTCTCATTAATGAATTTCAATATTTATTGTTTATTATACGTATTATATTGATATTAACAGTAACAATATCTCGAACGTAATAATGAGAAACAAAACAATATAACAAAAAACAATTTTTAAATTCAGTAAGTAACGCTGAAGAGGATGTGCTGCAGCAACTATTGGATTTATTAGAAAACCTTAAAATACAGTATTGCCTAATAGGTGGATTAGGTGTTAATGCTTACGTAGAACCCGTCATAAGTTTAGATTTGGATATTGTGATTATTGCTGAAGCACTCGATAAATTAATCACACAGGCGAGCAAAGAGTTCAAAGTCGAAAAATTCGCTCACAGCTATTATCTAAGTAAACCAAAATCTGATTTGCGAATCCAATTACAAACAGATCCGCGATACAAGGATTTTATACCTAACTCCGAGTACGAGAAGTTATGGGATATAAAATGAAGGCGGCATCTATTGAAGATATCATGAAAGGAAAAATTTGGGCTTATTCCGATGAACAAAGACGCGGTAGTAAACGTCAGAAAGATTTAGCAGATATACTCCGTATAATCGAATCATATCCCAATCTTAAAAATGAATTACCAGAGACTATAAAAAGTAAATTAGAATAAGAACTGCCATATATAAAAACCAGAGTCTGCTACTGCCTGCTATCGCTTTTTAATCCTTACATAATCTATTACTCCATAACAGCAGACAACTATCAAAGTCAACATACTGAATAATAAAAACAAATTTAAATTCCCTTCGTCATAATAAAGTTCGATTTCTGCTCCAGCAGACGGTGATACAACACCTCTCATAGAATTATTCACGCGGTAAACTTCACTTTCCTGACCGTTGACTCTCGCTTTCCATTTCGGATACCATGAGTCGCTTACAACAACCAAACCGGGAGCAGATGCTTTTATTTTTAACAGATGATTTTTCTGCTCAATTATTTCAGCACTTGAATTTTCAGAGTTGGATGGCAGCTGAGGAGTGTTTCCATTAACAATCGCCATTTCACGAGGATTGAAATTATCATCGAGTAATAATTCTGCACTTTTTTTATTATCAGCAGGTGTGCTTACAACATCTTTCACGATCCAGGCTCTCGGGAAAACTTCCGGCAATTCATAACGCTTAACTCCGAGCGTATCAGATTTCAAGACAAAAGGTTGCGGAAGTTCAAAACTGCTCAGGAAGTCTTTTACACCCCACATCTGTGAAAGTTTAATGAATTGCGGTTTGACTTCCAGAATCTTCCTGTCTTTTAGAGCAGCCGTCCTTCTGATAATCCCGGGATGATCCTGATCGCCCCACACTCCGTATATATAATAAGGACACAGGTTAATATATCCCCCTACTGCGTTAATATGATATAATGCTCCAAGATTCGGGGGAATAATGTTCGCTGCAAGTCGATAAAGTGATTTGTCCCCTTCCCATCCTTTACTTACATTATATAATTTAGTATTATATTCAACATCACCCAGAGTAAACACTCTCTTAAAATCTTCAGTTTTTAATGCGTTAATATTTTTGTTATCTTTTGGAAAAAATATTTCCGTGTCTGCAGTTGCTACACCTCTACCCGTAATTGAATATATATCAATTATGACAACTATCGATATAACCACCCCGGGAAGGTAAGGTTTGCTTTTAATAAGTGTCGATAAACCACCTGACCGCTCTGATGGTAAGGTTTTAGATTTCCCTTTAAATTTCTTCTTACCCTTTGACGTTATGGATGCTTTCCGCTTTAACGTTAGTTTTTCTACAATAAATTTTAATCCGAAAACACTCAAAAATATCAACGACAGTTCAGTTCCGATAAACCACCTGGCAGGAAAACGAAACGAACTTACAAATGGAAGTACTGAGAATATTTTATACAGTTTAAGGTTTTCACCAAGAGCAAGCAGATAAGCAAGTACAGCGATTATAACAAAAATTTTTACATAATTATTTTTTTTAATTCCCTTAACGACTGCTATCAAAGCTAAAACAAAAACAACGATGCTGACATAATGAAAATATTCCCAGAAGAGAAAAATTTCTTTACTATCATAAGTTCCATTACCCGCATTACCAGAGTAGTATGGATGTATGAATGTTAAAAAACCTTTCCAGGGTAAGCTTCCCATTCCAGTATATTCGGATGTTAGTTGCTCCGCACTCCGAATCGAATAAGAAGCAAGCTGCATTGTGTTACTTAATTGTGCATAACCTATTGCAATGCTTATCACAATAGCTAAAAATATAAATATGATGAATTTTTTTGTGTATGCAGTCGGATTTTGTTTATTTATATTCTCTACCTTATCTTTTGATGAAAAATAAAATCTTAAAACTAAATATAAAACAGCGATGAATCCGCAAATAAAAGAAAACTGAGGATGGTTCGTTAACAGCATAAGTCCAAGCGCCGAACCAAAGAGCATTGCTGAAGATATCCTAAACTTTCTAGCATACTTTTCAGCAAAAAGGAAAAGCCACGGTGTAAGAGCAATCACAGCAAAAATATTTAGATGCCGTGTATGACCGGTTGTTAGAGAGCCGCATACTGAAGCAGCTACTGCCGCTGGAATTGAATTCCACCCCGAACCAGAAATTAATTTAACAAAAAAATAAACTCCCATCCCGGCAAGCATTGCGTGGAATATTATAAACCAGTTCATTGCTTGAATAGGATTCAAAAGGTAACACATTACCAGGTTAAAAGGATATAAAAAGCCACTTTGACCTTCTGCAAAAACCGGGTAACCCGAAAAGATATAGGGCGTCCATTGTAATAGTTCGCCTGCCTTGAGCGCCTCGCTGTAAAGAAACCTTACCGGAAAATATAAATAAAGCAGGTCGTTAGTTGCAACATCGTTAGTTGCAATAACCTGTCCTTTTATCAAATCAAAGAAAAGTATAAAGACTGCTGCGGTTACAAATACAAATGCTGTTATGTCAGGAGCTCTTTCTTTAATGAATTTGTTTTGCATAAGGTGATAAATAATGTTAATAGCATTAACTCGTTTCTCTCGTAACCAAATTATAATTGTAATACGGACAATCCTAAGAAAAAAACACAAATAGTATAGTTGTTAAATCCCTTATGGGAATGGGAATTGTCATTATTAATAGATATATTTACTATAAATATTTTTCCCTTAGCAGAACAACAATAAGTAGTAAATAAATAAACTCTATCCCTTCGGGGGAAAATCCTCAAGAATCTCGATAACAGCTTCTTTTATAATTGTATTAATATCGTCACGGTCTCCCCTGATACCTGTCCCCCAGCCTCTCCAGACGAGTTCATCGTTTTTTGTATCGATTATGTCTATTACTATCATACCTTCTTTATATTTATTCACATAAAAATCCTCCCGCCAGAATCCTCTCCATCTTCCTACCCTGTGAACTCTTCTTGTTATGTCAACCTTATCCTTCGCTTCTGTATAATAGGCAACCTTAAAATCTGGAGCAATATCATTTAAAGAATACCCTTTACCTACCAGGTCCAAGCTTATATACTTCTCTACTTTTTTGTTGATTAATACAAACTTTTGATCTTTCGGTTTATCCTTCTTTTCAAAGCTATAAGTTTTTAGATTATTGAAATTAAAATCCATATCATAATCAGTTGTAACCGAGACTGATGAACAAGAATAAATTAAAAACAATAAAACCGGTAGAAATATTTTAATTACTTTCATTGTATTGTATTAATTTATAAAAGAAATTATTCAGAAATTTTATTACCTGTTTTTTAAACTATAGTTTGGAGCTTCTTTTGTAATTTTAACATCATGTGGATGAGACTCTCGCAAGCCAGAATTTGTGACTTTTACAAATTTAGTTTTCTTTTTCATTTCCTGTATATCCTTCGCACCGCAATAACCCATAGACGCTCTTAATCCGCCGATTATTTGGTACACAGTATCACTCATAGGACCCTTATACGGAACAATTCCTTCGATTCCTTCGGGAACGAGTTTCGTAATGTCATCTTCGACATCCTGAAAATACCTGTCTTTACTTCCTTCCTTCATCGCTTCTATCGAACCCATACCTCGATACACTTTATAACTCCGTCCTTCGAACAGAACTTTCTCGCCGGGTGACTCATCTGTACCGGCAAATATTCCGCCAATCATAACAGAATCAGCCCCCGCAGCAATTGCCTTTGGGATATCACCAGTATGTTTAACACCACCATCTGCTATCAAAGGAATTTTATAATTCGCCGCAACTTTTGCACAATTAATAATCGCTGTCATCTGTGGAACACCAACACCAGCAATAACCCTCGTAGTACAAATAGATCCTGCACCAATTCCAACTTTTAAACCATCAACGCCAGCATCTATAAGATCGTAAGCGGCTTCAGCAGTTGCGATATTTCCTGCAATTACCTGAACATTCGTTTTTGATTTTATTTTTTTCACAATGTTTAATACGCCCTTTGAATGCCCATGAGCTGTATCAACTACCACGACGTCTACAAGAGCTTTTACCAGTTCTTTCACTCTATCAAGTACATCGGGTGTTATCCCGACAGCAGCACCAACACGAAGCCTTCCAAACTTGTCTTTACAAGCATTCGGGAAGCTTTTCCTTTTTTGGATATCTTTAAAAGTAATAAGTCCTTTGAGCTTCCCTTTCTTATCAATAACAGGAAGTTTTTCTATCTTATGTTTTTGTAATATCACTTCTGCTTTATTAAGATCCGTTCCGACCGGAGCAGTGACGAGATTGTCCTTAGTCATAATCTCTTTTATCTTAATCTCACCATTTGTTTCAAACCTGAGATCACGGTTTGTTAAAATGCCAATCAGCTTACCATTATCGTCCACTATAGGGAATCCGGAGACCTTGAACTTCTCCATAAGTGAGAGTGCATCTTTTATTTTTCTGTCGGGAGTTAATGTAATCGGTTTAAGTATCATACCGCTTTCACTTCTTTTAACCTTATCTACTTCACCCGCTTGCTTTTCAATTGACATATTCTTATGTATTATTCCTATACCACCTTCTCTTGCTATAGCTATTGCCATACTATCTTCGGTAACTG
The DNA here is from genome assembly GCA_964472195.1 of uncultured Ignavibacteriaceae bacterium. Taxonomy (GTDB): domain Bacteria; phylum Bacteroidota; class Ignavibacteria; order Tepidaquicellales; family Tepidaquicellaceae; genus BS750m-G4. The sequence continues at coordinate 5,941 of CAYYJH010000044.1, forward strand.
TATCCATTGCAGAGGATAGCAAAGGAATGTTCAAATCTATATTCTTTGTAAGTTTTGTTTTAAGAGTTACATCACGCGGTAGAACTCTCGACTTACCGGGAATAAGTAATACATCATCAAATGTAATTGCCTCATACAAAATCTTTTGTGTTTTCATGATAAAAATTAAGAAATTTACTGAACCTTTATTTCAATTTAATGCAGATTATACTAAAACTAAGTTTAAAATAAAATAATAGCTGTATTCTATAATGAACACAGCTAATGAAAAAATGTAATAAAATAATATCTTTAATCTACTATCTCTACTTCACCGCTCACAATTACCGTACCGTCTTTATCGAGACAGCTTACTTTATACTCTCCGGGTTCCTCGAATTCAACGCCATCAAAATATATATAATCCATATCAGTTGTAACTGTAAACGGGAATGTATTAACAACTTTTCCTGTTTTTTTATCCGTAACGTTAATATCAACATCTGTTACACCGATTGGTTTGGATAGTTTAACCATAACAGTAAGGGTACCTGTAGTAAATTTTTCTGCTTCGTTTATTTCTCCATCAACAGGATCATATCTTTCACAGAAATAAAGTCTGTCACTATCTCCCGTTAATTCTTTTAATTTACTGCAGCCAAAAGTTACTGCAACTAAAAGTAAAAACGCAGCGAAAAATTTGAATTCTCTGGTAAATAATTTTTTCATAGTCTTATATTTAAATTTGAGAAAAAGTTAGTATTATATAATTTTGTTTCCCTTAGGGACTAATTTCCGAAACCTTCAATATCTCCCCAAAGACCTCTCTTATTTTCCCTCGCTTCCTTTTGATATCTTCTGAATTCCTTAGTTTTGGATATCGGGTATTTTTCATAAACCTGACCATAACCATCCTGTATTATTTTCGCATTTACAAAAGTACCATCCTCGAGATATACATACCGCAATAACCTGCCGTATTTATCTCTGTTCTCATAATTTGGCTCTTTTTTCAGAATTACTTTTTTACTTTCAACAAGTTTTTTAACATAATTACTCGCAAGTTTACCAAGTCTCCTGATAGTTTTTTTATCCTTACCTGAACTTAAAGCATCTTCTTCGAGTTTATCAGAATCATATTGTTCAGGTGTATCTATTCCAAGCAATCTGACTTTTTCACCATTATGTAAAAGATAAGTGTCACCGTCAATTACTTTCTTAACTAAATAAGTCTCCTTTCCGGAGTTCTTATCTAAAAAGCCAAAATCAGGATTTGTGTAGATAAAATAATAAAAAATAATCCCAACAACAATAAAAGAAAAAAGAAATGAAAGAGATTTGGAAGCAGTTTTTATCATTACGAGTTTATTTTAATATATCGATAATAAGGTCTCTTTGAGGTGGTTCGTATTCAAAAATTGAAATGGATTTCTTTATTATCTTACAAGCCCTTTCAAGTTTTCCTTCATCGCTTGAAAACACTTCACATAGTTTTTCGTTTTTTCTAACTTTATCTGAGCATTTCTTATTCAAAATTATGCCGGCTAAGTAATCTATATCATCATCAACAGTCATTCGTCCACATCCAAGCAATAATGCTGCTTTTCCAATTTGTAGAGCATTCATTTCATGAACGTACCCATCTTTTTCTGCAAACAATTCTTTTTTAAACTTTGCTCTTTTATGATTATTCCAATCATTTACGTAATTAACATCTCCGCCCTGCATAAGAACCATTTCTACAAATTTTCCATATACCATACTGCCCTCTTTTAATCTCTCCTTAGCTATCCTCTCACCTTCTTCAATGTTATTTGCTTTATTTCCTAAAAACAACATCACTCCCGAAAGCACATTATTCACTTTCAATAAATCTTCAACTTTTTTCCCGTTCATAATTTCAATACATTCTTCAACTTCAAACCAATTGCCTATTTTAAATCCAAGCGGTTCATTCATATCGGTTAAAACTGCAATTGCTTTCTTGCCAAACTTTCTTGAAACATCAATAAGATTTTTAGCAAGCATAACGGACTGCTCATAGTCGGAGAAATTTGCTCCATTCCCAATCTTAATATCAAACACGAATGCATCCGCACCTTCAGCGAGTTTTTTACTCATTATACTCGCAGTCGCTAAAGAAACATTCTCAATCGTTGCAGTTACATCTCTTAATGCATATATCTTCTTATCCGCTGGTGCTAATTCCGAAGTTTGCCCTATCATTGCAAGACCTGTTTTAGAAATTATCTTAATAAAATCGTCTTTCGCTATATTGACATTGAAACCGGGAATAGATTCAAGTTTATCGAGAGTACCCCCAGTGTGTCCTAATCCTCTTCCTGAAATCATAGGAACCGCAATTCCAAACGAAGCAACGAGCGGGGCTAAAATTAGTGACGTTTTATCTCCAACGCCTCCTGTCGAGTGTTTATCGACTTTTGGATTAGAAACCGAATGAAGATCAACTATTACTCCGCTGTGCAGCATAAGTTCTGTTAGATAGAAAGTCTCTTCTTCATTCATTCCGTTAAAATAAACACTCATAAGAAAAGCTGACATCTGGTAGTCAGCAACAGAGCCTTGCAAAAAACCTTCGATGAAGAATTTAATCTGATCCTTCGTTAATATGTGACCATTTCTTTTTAGCTTTATTATTTCTACAGGATTCATAAAGGCAATTTATTTAAATCTAATAGTTAATTAAAGAGAATTGATAAAAAAGTTTTATAAATCTCAAATCTTTGAAAACATATGAAATTCAACTCAATAATCTATAATACACTAATATTAACATATTCATCAATCCCTTCTATCACAGTACTGATTTAATCTCTTGTTTCACTTGAAATATATCATTAATATTCAATGCAAAAAAGAGTTTTTTCAATTTTTTCCTACAAGAAAATTTTTCAGCATCAGAAAGGAGTAAATATGAAATCAAAATTACTCTCTACATTAATCCTTATCATTACTGGTAGTCTCCTGGTTTTTGGATTCATAAAAAAAGATGATATTGATCCTTACACTGATTATGCTCCTGGTATTTTAGAAGAAACAAATCAGAATAGTAATAATCTTGTGGATACTACAACACCGGGAAACTGGCCCTACCCCGTAAAATGGAATTTTAATTTTTCAAATGTTCCGGGTGTAAACGGGGGTTCAGTCGGTGCTATAAAATACTCAGGTTTTTATTATTTAAATAGATGGAACAGCACAACTTGTTATAGATATGATGATACTGGTATCAATGGCGGACCGGGTAACCTGGGACAACTTACTTATACAGGTTCTATAAGAGACATGACTATTTCGAATGGTTATTTATGGGGTGGTAAAGCAAGTAACACTCTCTATAAATTTGATGCAAATATGAACATAGTCAATATTTATTCAATCCCAGGATCACAATTCCGTGCAATAGCATGGGATCGTAACAGAGGTGGATTCTGGAGTTGTAATTTTTCAGGTGCTATTCAGTGTTTCGATTCAAATGGAACGTTACTCGCATCGATTAGCAATTCGCTAACCGGTAAGTATGGCTTAGCCTGGGATAGCAGCCTAACAACAGGTACCGCTATGTTATGGGTATGGAATCAACAATCTCCAAATAATGGATTGTATAAATTTAATGCCCAAACTGGCATTTTATTGGAAACTTATATTTTTTCGAACAGTGCTTCGGCGGGTGGTGCTGAAATAATGAAGATAGGTAATGAATTAGATTTATTACTCAATTTTCAAAATAATGCATTAGTCTGTTATACACTGAAATCTGC
>CAYYJH010000044.1:9801-11720 GCA_964472195.1 uncultured Ignavibacteriaceae bacterium
ATTAGCGGGGATATTTTAACAAATGTTACAACAAACGGTAATGAGATACCGGATGATTATTCTTTATCACAAAACTATCCAAATCCGTTTAATCCAGTTACTACATTAGAATACTCTATACCTAAATCGGGATTAGTAACTCTGGATGTATATGATGTGCTTGGTAAAAAAATTGCTACTTTAGTAAATGAATCTCAGGATGCTGGAAATTACCAAATAGAATTTAAGGGAAATAATTTACCCAGTGGAACCTATTTTTATAGAATTCAATCGGGTAACTTCTTACAGGTTAGAAAAATGATATTGTTGAAATAGTTAGTTGAAACATTTAAAAAAATAAAATAAAGAAAAACTAAAATTATTAATATTGAATTTTTGATTTTCAAAATTTAAAAAGGATTTGAAATGAAAAAATTATACTGTTTCTTAACACTGACCATCATAAGTTTTACGTGTTTCCTAATCACACAGTCTTCTTACTCACAGGTTTATGCTCCCGAGCTGCTTTATTACAAATTCAATGAATCAGGATTAGACTCCACTCGAAACTTTGGTAATCCGGGTGTTGGATTTAATTATGCAAAGGTCTTTGGACAGACTATGGGACCAACAGGACAATTCGGAAATGCACTTATCGGTAACGGAGGTTCTTCCTCAACTAATTATGTAAATACTGGATGGGCAACTAACATAACAGGCAATTGGACAATAAGCATGTGGCTCAATAATCTGCATTCTACAACTGCTTTGAATTATTTATTTGGTGACAACACTGCTAATTCATGGCGATGCTTCTACGCTGGTGCAGCTGGTATTCATGGAGTACTCCTACGTCTTGGTGTTGTAGGGGGTACTGACATTACTATTCCGAATGTAGGTCCAGGACCCACGGTTTTAACTATTGTTTATGATTCTTCTGTACCCGAAGTGAGAGCATACAAGAACGGAGTACTTAGTAATTCGCAATCTCAAAGCGGACCAATTATCATCAACGGAACGGGTCCTTTCAAAGTTGGGGGTTATAGTTCCTCTTCCGGACTACCCAGCGGTGCATTAATGGATGAGTTCAGATTTTATAATAGAGCATTAAGCCCGGGTGAAATTGCAGCAACATGGAACCAGCAGCTTCCAATCGCTCCTGTTGTTTTATTTTATGATCAGTTCCCAAACCTGGTAAATTGGACTGTAACAAACAATGGCGGCACATGCGTATGGCAGATATTTAGTCCACCATATCCGAACACTTATACGCTTCCAGCAACTTCCTCCGGTCCGGTAGTCGGAGCAGATGCTGATAACTGCGGGACGGGATCTACTACTCTTACGACATTAACGCTGGCTAATAATTTAAACTGTACGGGACGTGATAAAATTGCTATAGAATGGGATAATGACTGGAGACATTTGGATGCACAGGATATAGCGAGAGCACAGGTAAGTTATAACGGAGGAGTAACCTGGGTTACGATTGTAGAGTGGGCAGGAGTAAGTCAAAGAAACACACACGAAATACATATGCTGCCCGGAGCCATGAACAATCCTAATGTGAAAGTCAGGTTTGTATCGATTCAGCCCGGATGGGATTGGTGGTGGACAATCGATAACGTTAAAATTAGCGCTGATGTTATTGTAAACGTTAAAACGATTAACAATGAATTACCGGATGATTATTCATTATCACAGAATTATCCTAACCCGTTTAATCCGAAAACAAGCATAGACTTTACTATACCTGAAGCTGGAATAGTAACTTTAAAAGTCTATGATATGCTCGGGAAAGAGATATCAACATTGGTAGAAGACTTTAAAAATGCGGGAACTTATACTGTAGAATTCGATGGTTCAGACATATCGAGCGGTACGTATTTTTACAGGATGCAGGCAGGAGATTATGTAAAAGTAAAGAGAATGATGCTTGT
>CAYYJH010000044.1:11820-24184 GCA_964472195.1 uncultured Ignavibacteriaceae bacterium
CAGCCCCTCTAGAGGAATCCGGAGGGGCTGTTTGTTTTAAAACTAATAAAATATATTCCATATTACTACAATTCCTACTTCATTTTGCACTCAAGCACTCTTACTTTTAGTACCAGGTCTCTGTATTGTAAATTCACTTTTACAAACCAGATAATTTTTCTTTTGACTTCGATTAAATAATATATTATACTATATGTACAGGAAAAACTATTCGCAATAATTAGTTGGAATATTATGAACCAATTTAAAAACATACCGGCTTTTAAATTTGCACTTTTATTTGCAGCGGGTATTTTAATTGGTTCAAAACATGAGATAAATATTTTATACCTGATAACTGCGAATGCTATCTTTTTTCTTGCTGTTATTTTTATTTCAAAATACAGGTCAGATATTTTCCGTATGATTATTATATCATGTCTGATAGTATCATTTGGAATTTTCAAAGCAAACTTAGATTTTTTTGACCTCCCCGAAAACAATATATCGAAAATACACGACACTAAAAGGAAATCCAATTATGAATTAATTGGTGTCATAAGTGAAATTCCTTACTCAGACAGCAGTAAAATCAGGTTTGTATTAGAGAGCGAGGTTATCGTAACAAAGCATGATTCAGTAAATGTCGCCGGGGATGTAATCGTTACTATAAGAAAAAATCATTACACAGACAAAAATAGTCAACAACCTACACTCCAGGTTGGCGATAAAGTATCCCTTCTCGGTAAATTGACGGAAGCATTCAGCAGCAGGAATCCCGGAGAATTCGACTATAGACATTACTTAAGACTGCACGATATTTATAAATCTTTCCTTGTGTTTGGTTACAATAACTTGGAATTGATTTCAGAAGACAATCTAGGATTCTTTTATCAAAAGATAATTTATCCCTCAAAAATATTTGCACTAAAAAACATAGACGACTACATTGGAGGAGATGAAGGAGCTTACCTGAAAGGTCTTGTTACGGGTGAACGCAGTGACCTTTCAAAAGAATTAAAACAGGCATTCATAAATACGGGTGTAATGCATTTAATAGCTGTATCGGGCTTGAACGTTGCTTACATTATTATTTCGATAACATTAATTTTATCATTATTCAGACTACCTCAAATACCGAGAACTATTATAACTATAATTGCTCTTGTTTTTTATTGCCTTTTTACGGGAAACCCGGCATCGATTGTGCGGGCGACAATTATGGGTATTCTCTTTTTAATTGCAATAATATTAGAACGGAAAACAAATTTCTATAATATAGTTGGAGTGTCAGCTTTAATTATTTTGATTTATGATTCGAAGCAGTTGTTCGACCCGGGCTTCATATTATCTTACTGTGCTGTAATTACGATGGTCTTCTTTTATGAAAGATTCGAAAGACTATTATCACCCAGAATAAATGAATGGAATATAAAAGGGAAAAAATACATCAGGTATTTGCTGGTGTTATTCCTGACTACGCTTGCAGCCCAGATAGGAACACTTCCTATAACAGCTGCCTTCTTTGGTAAAATTTCTTTCATTTCATTACTTGCTAATTTAGTCGTTGTACCTATAGCTAACATCGCATTAGCAATTGGTTTTTTTCAGATTCTCGTTAGTATAGTTTCCCCTTTTCTATCTTCTATAATTGCTGAATCCAATATCATTCTATTGAGTTTTCAATTATGGTTCATAAGGTTGTGTGCATCATTCGATTTTGCCTATATAGAGTTTTACAAGTTTAATCTTTTTTATACGATTGTTTATTTTCTCATACTCCTATTGCTCTTTACTGCAACACGTAAGAATGTTAAATTCAGAATACTGTTGTCAGTTCTAATTTTTTCTGCTGCTGTTTTATTAAACCTCAACCTTAATAAAAAACTCAGAGTAACCTTTCTTGACGTAGGACAGGGAGATTGTGTTGTTATTCAAACTCCGAATGACAGAACTATAATCGTAGATTGTGGGAAACAATCTCTGACGTATGACAGTGGTGAAAGAACTATTGCCCCTTATTTGAAGCGAAACGATATTTCCCGAATCGACCTTTTAATACTAACACACTATCATCTTGACCACGTTGGTGGAGCAGAGTACATTTTAAAAAATTTTGAAGTAAACAAAATAATTGATAATGGTCAAAGAAACAGCAGCGATATATCCAAAGCAATAGACAGCATAATCATTGCAAAGAAAATTACACGACAAAAAGTAAAATCAGGCAGCTTTATAAATGGGTTTGAAAAACTCAGGCTTTACTTTCTCTACCCCGGGAAAACCGAAAATTATCAAAACAATTATTATCTTGAAGACAATCTTAATAATGAATCGATTGTATGCAAATTGAAATACAAGGATGTCGATATTCTTTTTCCGGGAGACATTGAGGATGATGTTGAGGAATCGCTACGAAAGAAGTATTCTAATTTTATTGAATCAGATATTTTAAAGGTATCACATCACGGAGGCAGTACATCTACGACTTTACCTTTTCTTGTAAAATGTAAACCAAAATATTCAATCATATCCTGTGGTGCTTACAATAAATTCAATCATCCTTCAGTTGATATACTATACAGACTGGAAAACATTGGTTCAGAAGTTTTCAGAACAGACATGCAGGGAGCGGTAATTATAGAAAGCGATGGTTTTGATATTGAAGTTCTTGATTGGAGATAGATTCTAAAAAAATCTAAATGTTAAATGTTGAATTTTAAATTGTAAATGTTAAATGTTAATAATGAAAAGAATTCTAGCAATTTGTATTGACACAAATTAGTAACAAACTACTTAATAAGTAACATTTTCTTTGTATCAATAACATTTCCGTCCACTGTGAGTGTGTAAAAATATAATCCGCTCGGTAATGAAGAACCATTAAATTCAATTTTATATATCCCTGCATCTTGCTTTTGGTCAACTAATAAAGCAATCACCCGTCCAATAACATTATAAATCATGACCTTTACATTCGCGGATTTTTTCGTCCCGTATTTTATGATTGTTTTAGGATTAAATGGGTTGGGGTAGTTTGACAGCGAGTAATCTTCTTCATTATTCATAATGGCTTCATTACTCTGAACAATAACATTATCGTATTTAAAATCTTTTATGACCTCAATTCCAACATGGTCGGAAAAAACAGATTCTTTACCTGATATATCAATTGCTTTTATCTTGTACCTTACAGGATACACGGTACTGCCCGGAGGTTGGTCGTACAATGAACAATATGCATTAACCGAATAGTCAATATAATATGGGATAGAATCTTTATGAATGTTAAGAGTTGCCAGTTCATTATAGACATAATCTGGATTCTGATTGTCGAGAGCAATGGCACTGAATAATACATAACGTTTTGTATCATCCTCTCTCAGCATATCCGGTTCTATATTTTGCTCCCAGATTATTTTTGGATGACATATGGCGTCATTATAATATTCTTCTATTCGTATACCCGTAGGTTTCGATGGTGAGGTTTCGGTTAAATTATTGAAATAAAAATTTATTATCATATCACCATTCTCATCCTTACCAAGTAACTCAATTGCAATACTATCCTGAGGAGATTCAACTTCAATTCCCGGACTGCTCCATGGTGAATACACTTCATTATAACCAACATCGAAACATGTATTGCTGTCCCCACCAGCATACTTATGAGATTTTAAAAACTCATTGGTACCACTAAGATCAATACATTGTTTATCCCTAAGGTCCATTATTGTTTCACCGTTGATTCTATCAGGCAAACCCAAAATAAAATTTTCGTTAAAAGTATCATACAAATAATTTTCATTCTCATCCTTTTGCCAATTCCATCTACCAAAAGCATGCTCAACAGTCCAGGAAGGTTTGTATATAACTGTCATGGAGTCTATGACATAAGGATAAATTGGGTCTTCCGGGAACCAGTGCCATCCGTTAAATTGTTCTGTAAAATGATAGCTTATCCTTCTTAGATTCTGAATATAATATTCATGAATACCCCTGCTAATCTTAAGATAATCGCCGGTAGTTGCGTAATCTTTTAATATTATAGTAGTATTTGAATTAACAGAAATAGGTTGCGGACCCCAACCGACATAATCTCGTTCAAAAGCACTTGGGAAGACACCACCCATTAAAGAAATAAAACCGGGCCAGACAGGATGCCCAGCACCCCAGAGATAATGACCGAATTCATGACAGGCTGTTAAATATCCGGAACGCTGAATATTTTCGAGTAAAGCTCCCGAACCCGGAAATCCTGCTTCTATCTTTACACCATCCAAGATAAGGAAATTTTCTCCTGCGAAAGTACCATCGCGTCCGCCCAATGCTGCGATTCCCGTATAAGACGGAGGATCTAACGTCCCTGCTTGGAGAAACCTGCTCACAATAAATATAAAATCAACAGTTCCATCCGGATGTCTTTTGTTGTACGTATCCTTAGGTGCAAATTTATCGTATTGTGAAAAGTCGACGTTGACGTCAATTGCTTCTAATAATTCTTTTATTGCATAATTGATATTTCTATCGGGAGGTGCATAATACGATATTTCATGTTCAAAGACATATAATTCAGGATAAACATCACCTACAAACCAGAATTTACCAAGGCTTGCATCTCTGAAATAAGCAGTCGTTGAATTCTCCCATACATTTTCTATATTCGGACAAATCATCGAATCAGCCCATACTGGTTTTTGAAGATGTTGAGAACCTGGCCATTGCTGGGTTATTACTGCAGGAGGTGGCGGATCCCAATTTCCATCAGGGAAATTACAGAACACTACCAGAACTCTTAAGGTATCGTCCGTCACAGGGAAATATGGAAAGAGATTCGGGATAAGATCATTTCCAGTAGCGCAAGAATAAAAATCAGATTGCTTGTTAAACTGAGCAACTACGCTGCTAACATAAAAAAATATTAAAATTAATATTGCAATAAAATTTTTCATCTTGAGCATTATTAATATAGGGTAACTACTTAATAATATCAAAACAAATATACGAAAAGATTTTAGATAAATATGTAGGGAATTATATGAAATGGATATAGGTGAAAGTCCTACAAGAAAAATTCAATATGTGTAGAATTAAAACGGGAATAATCTAAAGATGTTTTTAAAGATTTTATTCAAAAAAATATCAAATATGTTCATCAAGGTTTCCAACACCCTGTCTAATAATTGTGATATTGCCATCAGAACAATCTACAACTGTTGAGGGTTCATTTTTCCCGTAGCCCCCATGAATTACGACATCGACAAAGTTTTTATAATTCTCATAAATAATTTCAGGGTCTGTGGTATATTTAATGATATTATCTTCATCGCGTATAGAAGTTGACATTAGGGGATTTCCAAGCTCATTTACAATTTCCCTGCAAATATCATTGTCGGGGACACGAATACCAACAGTCTTTTTTTTGCTTTTAAAAAGTCTTGGAACTTTATTGTTCGCCTGCAAAATATATGTAAAAGGACCTGGAAGTGTCTTCTTCATTAATTTATATATTGGAGTATCAACGTGCTTGGTGAAATCCGATATATGACTGAGGTCATAACAAATAAAAGAGAAGTTAGCTTTTTTAGGATTGATCTTTTTAATCGTGCAGATACGTTCAACAGCTTCGGGACGGTTTATGTCGCATCCCATTCCATAAACCGTGTCAGTCGGATATATTATAACGCCACCGTCTCTTAGACATTCTAATACGATTCTTAAATTAGTTGAATTAGGATTATCGGGAGGTATGTAAATCAGCATGTCGTAATCGGCTCTTATTAAGAAAATAAAATATAGTTCATATCATTTACATTAAAATAATTATTGACAAAATTAGCTTAAACGTTTATCACATAAAAGGATGTTATTAGGGGTGCGACTTGAAACGGATTTATTAAACTTATAAAATGTATATTTAATTTTAAATTATTAATAACTAATTTTTAAGAAACTAATCTTTTATGGAAAAACTAAACATCGACCACACTGTTATCGAAAGATTTCTTCAATACGTAAAAATCGACACTCAATCAAACCAAAATTCAACAACTTATCCATCAACAGAAAAACAAAAAGATTTAGGTAATATTCTGGTTGAAGAATTAAAATCAATGGGAATCGATGATGCTGAGTTAGATGAATATGGATATGTTTATGCAACCATTCCTTCAAATACTGAAAAAGTAGTTCCCGTTGTTTGCTTATGCTCACACATGGACACCTCACCGGATGTTTCTGGTAAAAATGTAAATCCAATTGTTCATAATAATTACCGGGGTGGAGACATCATTCTTCCGAAAGATAATTCTCAGATAATCAAATATGATGAATACGAAGACTTACAAAACCAGGTAGGAAATGACATAATAACAACTGATGGAACCACACTTCTTGGTGCTGATGATAAAGCCGGTGTAGCTGAAATAATGGATGCAGCAAATTATCTCATTTCCCATACGGAAATAAAACATGGAAAGATAAGAATACTATTTACTCCCGACGAAGAAGTCGGAAAAGGAGTCGATAAAGTCGATATGGAAAAACTATCAGCAGACATCGGTTATACTGTAGATGGATCCGAACTTGGTACCATTGAGGATGAAACATTTTCTGCGGATGCCCTTACGATAACAATCCATGGTTTCAATATACATCCCGGTTCTGCTAAGGATAAAATGGAAAATGCTATTAAAATTGCAAGCGAGATATTGAACGAACTCCCGAAAGACAAACTTTCTCCGGAAACTACCGAGAAGAAAGAAGGTTTCGTTCATCCTGTTTCAATATTCGGAGCCGTTGATAAAGTAGTATTAAAATTTATCATTCGTGATTTCGAAACAGAAGGACTCTCAGAAAAGGAAAATTTTCTCAAAGAAATATCGGAAAATGTTCTAAAGAAATACAAACGTTCGAGCTTTGAGTTTGACGTATCCGAATCATACAGAAATATGAAATTTGAATTGGATAAAAAACCCGAAGCTGTAGAATATGCACTGGAAGCTGTAAAAAGATGCAACATTGAACCAAAGATAGATTCAATAAGAGGCGGGACCGATGGTTCAAGACTTTCGTATATGGGACTTCCATGTCCTAATATATTCACAGGCGGACACGCATACCATTCAAAATTAGAATGGATATCTGTTCAGGATATGGAAAAAGCAGTGGAAACATTAATCAACCTTTGCATTGTCTGGGAAGAAAAAAGTTAATCATATTATAAATATCATTTCAAAAATAAAACCTCCATTATGAAAATCTTCTTTATTATCTACGGATTTGTATTATGGCTTGCTGGAACTATAGTTTTCAGAGTAGCAGGTCAATTTTTTTTCAATCCCGAAAGTGTGATACTAATAATCGTCACTTTCCTTGCAGCAATTCCTTTGGTAGCTATACTTACCTACCCGTTTTATTCCATCAAAAAACTGGATACATCAGCAAGACAATCAACCTCAATCCTGATAGCACTGCCGGGAATGATATTAAATGTTTTGTGTGTATCTTTTTATGGAGACATTTTTGTCAATATGCTTCCGGGAACAGGATTGTATTTTGGTGCCTGGTATCTCTGGGTTTACAGCCTGACTCTTTTATCAGGATTTTATTCTTTAAAGATTGAAAAACCTAAAAAAGCCGAAAAGCAAAGCGACGAAATTATTGAGTAAACATTGCTCATTTATTTTAAATGTTTATTACAAGATCCGTAAAATCATTAATACTTATATTAATACAATTTATCTGTATAATTTATATTGGACTCTCGGGCAGACTGCTTCCCGAAAACATTATACTTCGTGTTGTAATGGCAATTGCAGGTGTAATTGCTGTTTGGGCAATACTGATTATGAATAAGAAATTTAATGTAGCTCCTGATGTTTTAATGAATGCAAAATTAATAAGAATCGGTCCTTATAGATTCATAAGACACCCGATGTACCTGTCTGTCTTTATGATAACACTTTGCTGGCTCATCGATTATTTTACATACGTAAGAATGTCCGCTGCAATAATTCTATTTGTTATAATGATTTTTAAAATTAAATATGAAGAGGAGCTGCTAAAGAAAGCATTCCCTGAATATGAAGAATATCAATCTCAAACGAAGAAGATAATTCCGTACATTTATTAGATTTATTTCCCTCGATACGAAGCCCTGCTTCGTATCGCACAATATTTTAAGGGGTAGATACGGGTAACGAAGCTGGAGCTTCGTTATCAGAGAAAAAGTATTATCTCAGAAAGATAATTTTCGACCAATCCAATTAAAAGCACAGTCTCGAATACAAATAAATATTTATTGTACCTGTTAATGTTAAATTCTTTTTTCACTTATTATTGGTTTTCCTCCTTTTTAAGGATCCGGGTCTGATGTAAAAAAGTCTTGTTGTGCTGGCAATCAAATCATCTACTTCCCCAATCCCTCTAATTTCAACTTATCGCATTCCAGTAAGACACTCTGGAATTTTCTGAGCTTTTGATTTACCCTGTCATAAACAGAGTTCTTTGTGTATTCCCCTTTGGCATTCCTTTTCCCCGCCTTGACTTTGGTCAATATCTCTATGCCTTCGTCTATACTGCTTACAGACCATATCTTGAATTTGTTCTTCTTCACAGCTTCCACGATATCCTCTCTCAGCATTAAGTTTCTGACGTTGCTTCGTGGAATAATCACACCTTCGGAACCTTTGAATCCTTTTAATTTGCAAACATCATAGTATCCTTCAATCTTTTCATTCACTCCGCCTATTGCCTGCACCTCACCTTTTTGATTTACCGAACCGGTTACTGCAATGCTTTGATTTATCGGCAAATCAGATAACGCTGAAAGAAGTAAATATAGTTCAGCCGAAGAAGCACTATCTCCTTCGACACCCTCATAGCTCTGTTCAAACACAAGATGTGCAGATAATGAGAGAGGTTTGTCATGAGCAAACTTTTGTGTAAGGAATCCGTTAAGTATCATCACGCCTTTGCTGTGCAAGGGACCTCCCAGTTTGACTTCTCTTTCAATGTCTATAATACCTGCTCTGCCTACCCCTACGTTGACATCAATCCTGTTTGGTTTACCGAATGAATAATCTCCAAGATCGTAAACTACCAGCCCGTTAATTTGCCCGACTTTTTTTTCGTGAGTATCTATCAAAATACTGCCATCTTCTATCATCTCTTTTATTTTATCATCAATTAATTTTGAGCGGTATATGTTTTCATTCAATGCTTTTTGTATGTGCTCTGCTCCTATGCTTTTCTTTTTGTCCTGCTTTGCCCAGTAGTGTGCTTCCCTGAGAAGGTCTGCAAGAGTACCAAACTTCGTAGATACTTTATCCTGGTCCTCTGCCGTCCTCGCTGCGTATTCAAGAACTTTCGCAATTGCTCCCGCAGTTAATTTAAATAGATTTTCCTTCTTCGTAAAAGCTTTCAGGAATAACATAAAATTCTTAATATTATTCTTATTAGCATTCATCGAAGTATCGAAATCAGCTTTAACTTTAAACAAACGAGAAAAGTCTTCATCGTTTGAATACATCAGATAATAATAAGATGGAGCTCCAACAAGTACAACTTTAATGTCTAAAGGCATAGGCTGCGGCTTTAGGCTTTTTGTAGTTGTATAACCGAGCCGTTCGCTAAGATCTTCAATTTGTATCTGCTCGGTTTGAAGTGCTCTTTTCAATGCTTCATAACTGTAGATATTGTTCAAAAGGTCTCCGACAGACAAAACTAAATATCCACCGTTAGCTGTATGTATACATCCCGGTCTTATCATGGTAAAATCTGTAACCAAATTACCAAGTTCCGTTTCTTTTTCAATCTTACCGAAGAGATTGTGGAAGCTCGAATTCAACTGAACAACGACGGGAGCACCTTTCGTCTTGCTGTTATCCACAATTAAATTCACCTGGTAAGTTTTGAATATCATTTCAGGAGTTGTTTCGGTTTGAAACGCCGATGACTGCTTTGACTCGCTACCAGCCTGAGCAGAACTCGATTTTAAAATATTTATATTAGCAAGTATATCTTCCTGAATATCTCCGAGAAATTCAATTATATCTTTATTACTTTCATATTTTTCTTTGAGTACATTTACCATCCCCTCAACGATGAATAAAACCACCTGCTCATCTAATTCTTCGATCCTTTCTCTCGCAGATTTTTCAAGCTCACCTATCTTCTTCAAGACACTTTTTAATTCTTCCTGTACATTGTCTCTCTTTCCTAAAATCTTTTTCCGTTGTTTTTCTGGTAAAGATTGAAACTCATCGTCTTTTAATTGTTTGCCATCTAACACAGGTATAATTCGGATACCTAAAGTTGACGGTTGGAGCGCAAATCCTTTTTGATTTGCAAAATTATTTAATTCGTAATATAGAGCTTCCCTTTTCTTGTTCATCTCTTTCATTACCTGGTCACTTCTTGAAACATAATCATCACTTTCAAAAAGTGTTGGGAATTTCTGCCATAGATGTTCAGTCATCTTTTTTATATCCTGCTGAAATTCTCTTCCTCTTCCATTTTTAATCTCGATTGCTTTGGGTTGATACGGATCAGTAAAATTATTCACATAACACCAATCGGAAGGAATCTTCCTGTTCTTCGCAAGTTCCGCTATATAAGATTCAACCGCCGTCATCTTACCAATACCCGGAGGTCCTGACACGTATATGTTGAATCCAGGCTGGTTAATACACAAACCAAACCGAAGAGATTTAACTGCTCTTTCCTGCCCGATTATGCCCTTAAGACTATTTTTTCTATCAATTTCCTTGACCTTTATCTTAACTGGCGAATACGTTTTTCGTACCTGCTTGTAAGTTAGTTCATTCATATTATTTTATTTCGTTTTAATTTTTTCAATTACACTTTGTATATCTTCCGGAAGTTCTGATGAATATCTTAACTTTTCCTTTGTATGAGGATGAACAAATCCTAATACTTTAGCATGCAGAGCCTGGCGAGGAATAATATCAAGAAGATTTTTTACCTGGACTTTTTTATTGGAAGAAAGATTTACCGAGTGCGGAACCCTCCCACCGTATGTACCATCACCAAAAACCGGATGCCCTTTCGATGCAAGATGAACACGTATCTGATGCGTTCTTCCTGTCTTAAGAACCAATCTCAACAAAGATAAATACTCATATTCTTCTATGACTTCATATTCGGTAATCGCTTCCTTACCTCCTTCTTCATATTCTTTCAATACGGTAATCTTCTTCCTGTCTTTTTTATCCCGTCCCAATCTACTCTCTATTACATCGGACTTGATTATGAACTTACCCCAAACCAGAGCATTATACTCCCTCTCAATCGAATGCCTCATGAACAGCTCGGATAATTTCCTATGTGTAACTTCATCTTTTGCTATTACCAGAATACCCGAAGTATCTTTATCCAGCCTGTGAACTATACCCGCACGTTCAAACCCGTTCATATTAGACAATGACTCATTGTGTTTCTGAGCATAAAACATCACAGCATTTACCAGAGTTCCAGAATAATTTTTATAAGCTGGATGTGTCACCATTCCTGCAGGTTTATTAACAAGCAAAAGATATTTATCTTCGAATACAATATCCAGAGGTATATCCTCCGGAAGTATATCCTGTTTTTCTGGAACGGGGAGTTCTATCTCAATCTCATCGTATGGTTTAAGCATGTAATTTGATTTCACACAATTTCCATTCACGAGTACATTACCCAGGTTAATACTCTTTTGAACTTTAGTACGTGATGCATTCCCAATAGATTGTGCAATATACTTATCTAATCTTGTTCTTTGTGTTATATTCGGGACTGTAAATTTATAGTGTCTTTGCAATGCTTAATTTTTTATAAAAAATAATGTAACTTTTACTCGTTTTATACGATATATAAATATAATTTCTTTTAAAAGGTTAAATAAAATAATTTATAAGGAGAACTATAGAAATGAAATTATTTAAGGGTATTTTAACGTTGATAATGCTAACAATTTTTATACTTCCTGTTAATGCTTCGAATGGAAAATATATAAATGCTGGTTCTCTCTCAAGCCTAAACCATCAATTAAGTGTAGAAGTTAATGATATTATGAAGCTGCCTGCATATATTGTATTTCAAGGTAAAGATTTGAAGGGTGAAGCGTTTGTTACTATATCAGTTAAGAAAAATGGTAAGATAAACATAATTGAAATTGACGGAGATAACAGACATCTTAATTCATTAATCACAAAGAAATTTAATACATTAAATCTATGGACTAATACAAAATACACTGGTAGTATTTTTGTCTATAATATTAAAATGATTTAGTGCAATAAAATTTTCTACGTATACTTTTCATTTTTTATAACGCTGTCATAAACTTTTATGACAGCGTTTTTTCATTTTATTATAATAA
>CAYYJH010000045.1:0-23715 GCA_964472195.1 uncultured Ignavibacteriaceae bacterium
ATGACACGCCAGATATAGAGTTATAAGTTATAGTTAATTTTTTTATGTAGGTGTGTTGTGTCAGGTCTTCTTGACCTGACACGTGTCAGATCTGCCTGTTGCAGACAGGTGAGGAACATTCTTTGTTCGAGCAGAGTCTCTCTCGAAGAGAGGACTCTGTGAATTACTATTTATACATCAGAGTCCCCTACGGGAGACTCTGATGAGACACAAAATATTGCGTCTCTACTACATCGTAATAAAAGAATATCATTTTGCAGTGGAATTATAATATTGATTATTTAATTTTAGTTTTTGTAAATACAAAGCATGGTTTATTGATGACCATGTTGTGTTTAATCATTTGAAACTAAAAAGTAAAATAATATCATTTTTAAAGAGAGTTTATACAGAAGACAGGTTATTTGTCATACTGCCCCTGGTTTTTATTATTGCAATATTCATAATTTCACTCGTCAACAGTATACACGAAACCAAAAAGCAAAATGAACTGGAACAGCCGATAAAGAATGTCGAGAGGGATTTGATAATTTCCCCAACGGATGCCGGTACGAAAAAGACAGCAGATTTTAATAATCTTGTGTATTACAATTCTTATCAGAACATGAATTATTTGGAATCGCTTTTCCAAAACTGGACAAGACTACTCGACCTGTTTTCTTCGAATGCAAATTTTCACCAGCAGATAAAAACTTTAAACAGAAAAGACCTCGAAAGGATTTCTGAAAGAGTGAAAAAAGTTTATGATGAATTTAAAATAGGAAATGTCAGGGAACTCGTAGATGAGTTTGGTGAGCTTATTGTCAAAGAGTGTAATTATTATAAGCTCGATTGGAGATTAGTCCTTGCAATCATCAGGCAGGAATCATTCTTTAATGCTTATGCAAAGTCCAGGGCGGGAGCGTTCGGATTTATGCAGATTATGCCCAAGACAGGAGCAGGGCTGCAAAATCGTTTGCGGCTCGATGATACAAGAACTCCTAAGAATAATTTGATAGCTGGTATTTATTACTATGCTACGCTTGTTTCAAACTTCGAGTTTGTTGGTGAGGACAAGTACAAGTTTGCACTTGCTGCTTATAATGCGGGGTTGGGGAGGGTAATCGATGCAATGACAATAACATACTATTACGGTCTTGATTATAATAAATGGGAAAATGTTAAAGAAGCTTACCCTCTACTTGCTTCTTCGGAAGATTCAATCCATGCGCTTGTGTGGCCCTCGTCCAAAAGACCTCCATACGGTACACTCAATAACTGGAAAGAACCATATAATTATGTAAGAAGCATTATGTTTTATTATAATGAATATAAAAAGATATATGAAAGCAATCTTAAAGAAGATAAAAAGAAAAATGTCAAGAAACATAAAAAATCAAAGAAGAATAAATAAATATGTTAGATAAATCAATGAATGAAGTAAAAAAGTTGTTTGACAATTTGAATTCGATTAAAGATGCTCGAAAATTGTTTCCCGTAACACAATCGTGTGTATATCTTGACTCAGCACACTACTCGCAATTTTCTTTAGAAACAAACAGGAGACTTACTGAATTTATTAAAGAGTTCACTCATAAGAATTTACCATTAACCATTTTTAATGAAAAAAAATCCGATACTTTAAAAGAAAAGATTGCAAAACTCATAGGAGCAGATAAGAATGAAATAATTATAACAACAAGCACATCACACGGAATAAATATTTTCGCAAACGGAATTAAACTGAATGCGGGGGATGTGGTTGCTTTTCCCGATTGTGAATTTCCTGCTGTTGTTTATCCCTGGTTAAACCAGGAAAGACTGAGAGGAATAAGAACTGTAATGATTCCTTCGGACAGAAGCATAATTAAGATTGCCGATATCGAAAAAACAATTAAAGAAAACAATGTGAAAGTACTGGCAATAAGTTCTGTGGAGTTTCTTGGATTTCGAAATGACCTTCACACAATTAGTAAAATATGTAAAGAAAACAATTGCTATCTTCTCGTGGATGCTATACAGAGTACGGGAGTTTGCCCGATGAATGTGAAAGAGGTTGATATGGATTTTCTCGCTGCGGGTTCGCAGAAATGGATGATGTCTCCATGTGGAGTGGGGTTTTCATATATCCCGGAAAGGATGAAGCAAATTGTGCATCCAACATTTATCGGTACTGCCAGTATTAATTTTGATTTTAAGAATTTTCTTGATTACAAGCTTGATTTCAAGGAGAATGGAACGGCATATGAGAACTCAACGCTGAATACTCTTGGAATGATCGGAATGGAGTCATCCATTGATTTGTTCCTAAAGCTGGGTGTTGATAATATCTTTTCATATATATTAAACCTTTTTGATTTATTTATTGAAGAGTTAAAAGATTTTGACTACCGTATCGAATCAGACCTTAGCCCGAAACATCGTTCGAATATTCTTTTATTTTCACATGCTGATAAATCTAAAAATGAGCATATTCATACCGAGATCGAAAAGAAGAATATTTTCATTTCATACAGGGAAGGTTATCTGCGTTTGTCACCGCATATATTTAATAACGAAGATGATATTTTGACTTTAACAAATGTGTTGAAGAAAATTTAATTAAATTATTTTACTCATACATAATAAATCTTCACTACTTTTTTGCCATAGCGATGGTTATTACAAAAATTTGTGAGACATCTTCTGTTATAAGCTCTTTAATGACCTCATTCAGTGTAGAACCTGTTGTAATAACATCATCAACAAGTATAATTCTCTTTCCCGATATCTTACCTTTATATTTTTTATTTATCTCAAATGCATCTTTAACATTCTCGATCCTTTCCGATAGTGATAACTTTGTCTGAGATTTTGTGTGGCGTGTCCTTTTAACAATGTCTTTTATGAATTCTTTTTGTAATTGGTTGTTAATTCCTTTGCATAAATATTCAGCCTGGTTGTATCCTCTTTCTCTTTCTTTTGTTTTGTAAAGTGGAACGGGAATAATAATATCGAATGTCTTTACAATAGCGTTTGAGTCGTTGATTAATTCTTTTCCTATGATTTCACCCAAATAAATCCCAAGTTTTTTCATTCCCCTATACTTAAAATGGTGTATGATTTGTTGAATAGGACTGTCTTCCTTAAAATCATAAAGTGTAAAAGCATAATCGGATGCAACTCTATTTCTCAGTTTTTTTAAATCCTCAGAAGTAACTTTGTTAATAGACTGAATTGCATTGTCTTCTACATAATTATTCGAGTTGTTTTCATCTAATCTATTTCCGGTCACAATACAAGTCTTTGGAAAAATAAAGTCTACAATATAGTTTATTAAAAGTTTCAAAAAAATATTTTGTGTTATCTTATTGTATAATAATTTAATTATATTTAAATTTAAAATGATTATTTTATCAAATTAAATAATATTCGGAATTAATATAGAAATTTACTTTTATACATTATTCTATAGATTTTTTATATTTTATATACGAAATTTGTAAAATTGAAACTCAATTTTTTAAACACGAGAAACTCGCAATACAAAATCAAGATATACATCACAGCTTAGAAATTTTTTAAACCTTAAAATATTATTCCATGTTTAAACTAAATCATTTAGACTACTACAGATTACCCTGGACTCTGACCGACAATACAATCTCTTGGTTAGAGCCAACAGCAAAGTGTAATTTAGCCTGTCAGGGCTGTTACAGAAAGAATGAAATAGACAGCCACAAACCGCTTGATGAAGTTAAAGATGATTTGAGAGTATTCAGAGAGAACAGGAAGACGGATGGTATTTCCATAGCGGGTGGAGAGCCTTTAACTCACCCCGATATAGTTGAGATTGTGAGAATAATTAGCGAGGAAGAAGGTTTAAAACCTATAATAAATTCAAATGGGGCTTTGTTGACAAAAGAACTGCTTGCTGAATTGAAAAAAGCAGGAGTTTTCGGGTTTACATTTCACGTTGACAGCCGTCAGAACAGACCGGGCTGGAAGGATGCTAACGAGTTAGACATGAATGAATTACGGTATCAGTATGCACGAATGCTTGCGGATGCCGGTAACATTTCCTGTTCATTTAATTCAACTGTCTTTGAAAGCACGATGAAATATATTCCAGGGATGTTGAAATGGGCTGAAAAGCACATCGATATTGTTCAGGTTATGGTGTTTATTTTGTACAGGGCGGTTAATAATAAACTTGCTGATTATTATCTTGGACCGAAAAAAATCGATATGGATGAGTTCGTATACAACGAAGATGTTCCTGAAAGGGATAATATAAAAGCAGATGAAATCGTTGAGCTAATACGTAGTGAATACCCTGATTACGATTGCTGTGCCTATCTGAATGGAAGTCAACAACCTGATTCATTCAAATGGTTATTAGGCGGAAGGATGGGAACTAAGAATAAGATTTACGGCTATATAGGCAGTAAAACAATCGAGATATTTCAAACTTTCCATCACATCTTTAAGGATAGATATCTTGCTTATTCTTCTCCAAAGATGACAAGGAAAGGTAAATCAATGGTGCTTTTGAGTCCGTTTGACAAGAAGTTAAGAAAGACGTTTGTTAATTTCTTTAAGAATCCACTAAATTTACTAAAAAGACTTCATTACCAATCCGTAATGATAATACAGCCTGTGGATATATTGGAAGACGGCAGGCAAAACATGTGCGATGGCTGCCCGGATATCACTGTGTGGGAAGGGAAGCTTGTATGGTCGTGCCGCATGGAAGAACAATTCAAGTACGGTCTAAATCTACAGACTTATCCAAAAGATTTAATGGAAAGGGTTGAAAAGCATCAGACTACAAAAGTTGAGGAGTTAGTCGGAAGTAACGGTAAATAAAATGTAATACAAATTTTATAAAAAAGGGGTCGAAAGACTCCTTTTTTATTAACTATTTTTATTTCTGAACTGTCATTCCCTTCAATTTTTCTTTTATGTTTCTCGTAACAAAAGATTTTGATTTGGTTATTTTTGCGAGTACTTAAATGTACAGAAATCAGATGCACTTGATGTACTAAATGATAATCCTGTAACATAAACATTTCCAAAGGGATCTAATGCTATTGTATTAGGATGGTCATGATAATTACCAGGTCCATTATACCTCGCAACCCATAATTGATTTCCAGACTTATCATATTTAATTGTGCAGTAATCCTCATTTAAAGCAGTTAACATACTTTTACCTGTAATATAAACATTTCCACCATTATCAGCTATAACGCATAAGGCTTCATCTATTAAATTAGCTGGACCATTATATGTCTTAACCCATTCCTGAGTTACCTGTGCTTTGGTATTGATACTAAATTCAAAAAGGAAAATTAAAAGAAAAACTAAAATGTTGTTTTCATGATATTGTTATTTAAATTAACAATTGAATATGACTGTAAATAAACAAAGATTATTGATAATTGCTATACTTTTTATAGAATTTAATATAATAATACTATTAATACGAAATAGTACTCTTTAATATATTATTACTCCAAAGTGAATCAAACATTCGAAGATCTCGTTTTTGTTAAGAAAGATGTTAAAGAATTATCAAACGATATAAAAAGGAAATGGTTGCGAGGAAAGATAAAGGAATTGTAGGGGAAGGGGAAGAAGTAACTTATTTAAAATCTCACTTCACCTTAATAACCAGAAACGTCATATCATCTTTCTGGGGATTGCCGTTTGCCCATTTTTCTCCGGCATCTACGAGGTGGGATATTATTTCCTTGGGATTCTTTCCTACAACCTCAGAAAACAGTGATTCAATAGAGCTGTAATCAAGGATTTCTTTCTGGTCATTGAACAGTTCGGGTAAACCGTCAGTAAGTATTAAAATTGTATCATCTGATTCAAGATCAATTTCTCTTTCAGAATAAGGGAAGTCATCGAAGGCTCCAAGTGGCATTCCTTTGAGAGATATTTCTTCTATTGAATTTGTTTTAGCTTTGTACACATAAATAGGTGGCATACCTGCGGAGGATGCTACTAGCTTATGGTCTTTTATCTTCACTAATGTAAGTGCCATGTAAAGATTTCCAAGCTCCATTTGCTTGATGGTCTGTGTGCATTTTTCGTAGAAAGGTTTTATATCCGTTTTTGAAGCATTAGCACTAAAGAGACCTTTTATTAACGATACCATTGTACCTGCTTTCAATCCATGTCCGGTTGCATCGCCAACTGCTACTGTGAGTGCGTCTCCGTTCTCACCAACGTCGAAATCGTAATAATCCCCACCAACCTCGGATGCAGTCTTCATATAAACTGCAATATCGAGTTCTGGAATCACAGGAATAGATTTAGGGAGCATTGAGAGCTGTAACTTGCGTGCTTCTTCGAGTTCGTGATTTTTCTTTTCAATTTCAGCTTTTGTAGCTTTTGACTCAGATTCCGCAACCTGTGCTCGCAATTGAGATTCTTTCAGTTTAGCTATATTTTTTTGTCTTCTTATTTCAAATTCTCTGATTGCATACAGAAGTCCTAGTAATAAAAATGCATATATCACGTATGCCCACCATGTTGCCCAGAATGGTGGATTGATTAGTACCTGAATAGATGTTCCTGCTTCATTCCAGACACCGTCGTTATTGCATGCTTTTACTCTGAATGTATATTCTCCAGGGTCCAGGTTTGTATAATCAGCCTTGCGTTCGTTTCCGACATATATCCAGTCATCATCTATTCCTTCTATCATATAAGCATAATTTATCTTCTTTGGAATTGTAAAATCCAAAGCTGCATACTCGATAGAAATTACATTTTGGTCATGACTTAATTCTAGGGTTTTCAAATATGAAGCAGATGTATCGTAATTAAGGCAGTGATTATTTACTTTTATTTCAGTAATAACTATGGGAGGTTCCTTTTTGTTTTCTATGATTTGATCGGGGAAAAATTCTGTAACGCCATTCGTACCACCGAAGTAAAATTTACCGCTTCTTCCCTTGTGATAGGAGTATGAATTAAACTCTAAACTTTGAATTCCGTCCTCCACGTCGTATTTCTTAATTGTATTGTCTTTATAATTTAGTTTATTAAAACCATTGTTTGTACTTATCCACAAATTGTTATTGTCATCTTCTAAGATTCCGTGTATCATTGTGTTGGATAATCCGTCTTTGGTGTAATAACGTTTGAAATCTCCTTTTTCTTCGTTTATCATCTTATTTAGACCGTTCCGGGTTCCTACCCAGAGTGTGTTGTCTTTATCGATATGAAGTGTAAAAATTTCATTTTCGCTGAGTGAATTATGATTACTGGGATTATTTTTGAATTTGATAAACTTGTTTTCTTTCCTAATGAACTTGTTTAAACCGGACAATGTACCTATCCAGAGATTACTTTCAGTATCCTCTGTGATACACCAAATCTTGTTACCACTAATCGAATTCGGATTTTTTGGGTCATGTTTATAAACTATCACAGAGTCAGTTTTAGGATTGAAAAAAACCAGACCTTCCCTTGTACAAAACCACAAATTATTTTCTTTATCTTCAAATATTTTATGGTAAAATCTGTTACCTTCAAAAATATAATCAAATTTATTAAAATGTGTGAAACTATTAGTTTTTTTATTGTAAAGGTCTAATCCGTTATCTGTTGCTACCCAGAAATTACCATAATTGTCTTCGTGTAAATCCCATACCCAATCACCTGAAATGGAGTTTGGACTTCCGGCTCTGAATTGTTCATACTTCTTTGTTTTTGTGTTATACTTAATCAAACCATAAGCAAAGGTACCGTACCATACGTTACCATCTAAATCTTCGTATATACCTGCCATGCTTTCGTAAAACAAAGTATTTTCCTGTCCAGCTTTCTTTCTAATATGTTTAAAATGCATGTTCGGTGAATAACGGACTTTTACTAAACCGCCTATTCCTGTTCCGACCCAGATGTTTCCGGAGTGGTCTTCGAATAAAACATTTACAATATCCGAACTTAACGAGTTGGCATCATATACATTTTTCCTGTAGTGTTTGAACGTATTGGATTTTTCATCATATCTTGATATTCCCTCCCAGAGACTCGCAAGCCACATGAATCCATTCTTATCACGAAGTATTGAAGTTGCACCACCGCTTTGGGGAAAATTTTTAAAACGTTCGGGTTGATTTTTAAAGTTGTAGAATTTTTTACCTTCTTTATCGAATATGTTAATATTAAAGATTGCGTCCCGGTAGAAATAATCGCCATCAGTTGTTTCCACCCATAAGTTTGAATTTTTGTCTTCTGCTATTCTAAAAACATATCGATTCGAAAGTGAATACTTATTATTTTCGTCATAAGAATATCTCGTGAAATTATCACTATCGGGATTGTACCTGTTGAGTCCGAGTATTCCTCCAAACCAAAGAATTCCTTCTGAATCCTGAAAGATTTTTATAATAATATTATATGTTAAACTGTTAACATCTGCTGAATCGTGATAATAATGTTTAAAAGTTCTCGTTCTAACATCAAACTTATTAACACCATTATAGGTTGCTACCCACATGTTGCCATCCCAATCACAAAGAATATCCAGTATTCTGTTTTCTGATAATGAACCGCTGTCTTTATCGTTATGCGTGAAGTGTGTGAAAAGGTTTGTTACGGGATCATAAACATCTATACCTGTGTTGGAACCAATCCATATGTTACCAGATGAATCTATAGCAACGTTAGTAATAGTGTTATTGCTGAGGGTATTAGTGTCTCCTTCATTTTTATAAAGTTTAAAGTTATAGCCATCATATCTGAGAAGACCATCCGCACTTGCTAACCATAAATATCCAAGCTTATCCTGAACAATATCATGGATAGCATTTGATTCTAATCCATCGTTTAAATTGAATTGTTCAAATTTAATGAATTCTTCTTGTGAGTGGAGATAAGAAGTAATTACAAGTAAAGATAATATTAATATAATTCTGTTCACAATTATAGATATATGTTTAGGTATACGAAAGTAATAGACACTTATGTTTCAATAGATACTAATATTTTTTCATTCGTATATTCAACATTAATAAGAATATATTATAAATAAAACACACAAATTATAAAAGTAAATCAGATGTTTCAAGATCATACATGTATAGTTTTTAATCTTGAAGTACAAGCTTCGTTGTTTGTAGTTATAAAAAATGTTTTTATTACACATGAAGGAGTCGTAGTTTCAAGATGTTTTGTTAAGAAAATGCTTGTTCGTTGAATGAATGCTCTACATCTTTAAAAAATTATTTTAACGAAGTTTCAAACGACTTCCGAAGAGTGAACCGTTTGTAGAAGTATAGCAGGTGCGTTTACTAA
Organism: uncultured Ignavibacteriaceae bacterium; assembly: GCA_964472195.1. Classification (GTDB taxonomy): domain Bacteria; phylum Bacteroidota; class Ignavibacteria; order Tepidaquicellales; family Tepidaquicellaceae; genus BS750m-G4. The sequence goes on from CAYYJH010000045.1 coordinate 9,280, forward strand.
GAAGGTTTCGTCTTTTTAAAAAGAAACCCCTTCAAATGAAGGGGTTTTGGAGAAAAAATGACTAAAAACTCTTAGCCATTTTTTATTTTAGCTTATAGTAATTAAATAATTATATAATTTTTCATCAACCCAAAAATGAATACATATTTAGCTAACATTACTTTTTTTGTAGAAATTTTCTCGAATTAACTCAGTAAATATTGTATAATTAGTGTTTTGTTCTGTTCTGATTTTCTTTTTAGGTTTCGAAATTTTCTTGAAATATTTTGAATTATTTTTAAATGTTAGTAAAATCCATGCATAAATTTCAGATCTAATAGTGTTAATCGGAGTATTTAGAGGGAATTTCTTTCTGATTTCATTACAGGTTATAATAAAATCATGCTTCTTGTTAGTTTCCAAAGAAATATCATACACACGTGTATCATAGACCAGTTCTATGATTAGGGACATTACAGCACTTCTTCGTTTTAAAATACTAACCATCCTTGGATTTTTCTTAAGATTTTTCATTTTAAAAAAGGGTTTCAATAACCATAATAAATTATGGTTATTCTCAAAATAAAGCAAGCATAAAATATTTCCTACTTTTTCCAAACATAATAGGAATTCATATTCTATTTTCTGTTTAAAGTTTACTTAGATGAAATGCATTAATGAATAATAAAATATAGAGGTTATCAATAATATCTTAATTGATACTTCGTATATTTAGAAATTCCGTAAGAGTTGATCGAATGGTATATTTCATAAGTAGTAATTAGTTTATTGATCAACCCGGCACATTATAGCTTAAAAGCACATCCGTCAAAATATTTTTATTCACATTATACTTATTATAGAATAAATATACACTCAACTTTTACCAACGTGATGGATTCCCAAAAACTCTTAATATACTATTTTATTCCCCTATACAAAGGCGAGTCTTTAGTTTTAATTCCTAAGCTCTTGCAAAGAAGAGGGTTTCCGGTATACCTGCAGCAGGCAGGGATTGAATTTGAAAAAAGTCAGTTTTTTATGATTATTTGCATTAATTATTTCTTGGAAATTGATTAATTTTGATAATGTTAAAATTTCAAAATAAAAGAAAACAATAATGCACAAAATTATTTTTGCAAAATATTTAGCAGCAGATGTTAAAAAATTTATCATAGAAGCTCCAAAGATTGCAGAAAAAAGAAAAGCAGGACAATTCGTAATTATCAGATTAAAGGAAGGCGGTGAAAGAATTCCGTTGACGATTGCCGATTCTGATTCAGAGAAAGGAACTATAACAATTATTGTTCAGGGTATTGGTAAGACTACAAAAGAACTTAATGAAATGGAAGCTGGTGATTCTATACGGGATGTTGTTGGACCATTAGGGAAACCTTCTCACATAGAGAACTTCGGAACAGCGATCAGTATTGGTGGCGGAGTAGGAACTGCTATTGCTTTTCCAACTGCAGTTGCGTTAAAAGAAGCGGGTAACTATACAATTTCAATAATTGGAGGCAGAACAAAAGACTTAGTTATTCTGGAAGATGAGATGCGGGAAAAATGTGATGAAGTTTATGTTACTACAGATGATGGTAGCTATGGTGAAAAAGGGTTTGTCACGAACAAACTCCAGGGTATAATTGATTCAGGCAAAAAAATAGATTTTGTACTCGCAATCGGACCTATTCCGATGATGAAAGCTGTTGCAGAAGTAACTAGACCTCATGGAATTAAAACTGTTGTTAGTTTGAATCCTATTATGGTTGACGGCACGGGTATGTGCGGAGGATGCCGAGCTACTGTTGATGATAAAACCGTTTTTGTATGTGTTGACGGTCCCGAGTTTGACGCTCATAAAGTGGATTTCAAAGAGCTTACTAATAGAAACAAGTCGTACGAATTTCTTGAAAAAGAATCCTTACATGATTATGAATGTCATAATGAAAAAGCGTTTGCAGAAGCAACTTTAAATAAATAAACTTTTCTAAACTTGATAACTAAAAATAATTATTTACATAAAATATGGAAGAAATAACAAATAAAGAAAGGATGAAAATTCAGCGTCAGAAGATGCCTGAACAGGAACCGTTAGAGAGGGCAACAAATTTCAAAGAAGTTAATCTTGGTTTTACGGAAGAACTTGCGAAGATGGAAGCAATACGATGTCTCCAGTGTCCAAAACCTGTTTGTATATCAGGATGTCCGGTTGGCGTTAAAATAAACGAATTTATTGGTTTGGTCGCAAAGGGAGATTATTTAGGAGCTGCAGCTAAACTTAAAGAAGATAATGCACTTCCAGCAATTTGCGGTAGAGTATGCCCGCAGGAAGATCAATGCGAAATAAAATGTGTTACTGGAAAGAAAAATGAACCCGTAGCGATTGGACGATTAGAAAGGTTTGTAGCGGATTATGAAAGAGAACATACGGGTATTCGAATTCCGGAAATTAAGCCAAAGACAGGTAAGAAAGTTGCTATCGTAGGCAGCGGACCAGCTGGTTTGAGTTGTGCAGGAGACCTGATTCAAATGGGTCATGATGTTACAGTTTTTGAAGCATTACACGAGATTGGCGGGGTTTTGGTTTATGGTATTCCTGAATTCAGGCTGCCGAAAGAAATCGTTAAAGTCGAAGTGGATTCTTTAGCAAAACTTGGTGTTGAATTCAAGACTAATGCGGTGATTGGATTGACCGATACGATTGATGAATTAATGGAGAACGGATACGATGCAGTATTTATTGGCGTAGGTGCCGGTTTACCTAACTTTATGAAAATTCCGGGTGAAAACCTGATTGGTGTCTACTCCGCAAATGAATTTCTTACTCGTGTTAATTTGATGAAAGCTTACAAATTCCCTCAATACGATACCCCGGTTTTTAATTGCAAGGATAAGAATATTGCAGTATTCGGAGGTGGTAACACCGCTATGGATGCCGTAAGGACTTCCAAACGCCTTGGTGCTAAGAATGCATACATTATCTACAGGAGGTCTGAAGTAGAAATGCCTGCAAGGATTGAAGAGGTCCATCATGCAAAAGAAGAAGGTATTGAGTTCGTTATACTCACAAACCCGCTGGAGTTTATCGGTGATGAAGAGGATTGGCTTAAAGCGGTTAAACTTCAGAAGATGGAATTAGGTGAACCGGATGATTCAGGCAGGAGAAGACCTGTCCCAATCGAAGGATCGGAATATGTTATGGATATAGATATGGCAGTAGTTGCAATCGGTAACGGTTCAAATCCTATAATCCAGAAAACGACTCCTGATTTGAGTTTCAACAAATGGGGAAACATCATTGCAGATGAATCCACTATGAAAACTTCCAAGAAAGGTGTATTCGCAGGGGGTGATATAGTTACCGGTGGTGCAACTGTGATACTTGCTATGGGTGCAGGACGAACTGCAGCCGCTGCTATCGATGAATTCCTTAAGAATTCTTCTGGTTAGTAATATAATTAAACATTTAAAATAATATTCTTAATAATAAAGAAGTCTCAACAATTAATTTAACTATAAAAAGTCACGTACCAATACGTGACTTTTTTTTTATGTGATTATTGTGTCGTGTCAGAAGACCTGATACAAAACAGTATTACCTCTCTTCAGTTTTCATCTTAGTTTCTTACTGAGCAGTAAGTGATTGTGTAGAGACACAAAATATTTTGTCTTTAAGTTCTGCTGAATCGCTTATCGAGTTCTTCTGTTGTTATACGGATTACGGTAGGTCTGCCGTGTGGACAAACGTATGGCATTTCTGATTCGAAAAGTTTATCTATCAATTCAATCATTTCATCATGGTTTAAACTGTCACCTGTCTTTATTGCCCCTCTGCAAGCAAAAGATTTCGCAAGGTTGTCTCTTTTGTCAAGATTTAATTTTAGTTCGTATTCCTTGTACTGGTCTATAAGCTCCTGAAATATTTTGTTTTCATCTCCTATCTTTACATCAGATGGTATTCCGTTTAGTTCGACAGTTTCATCTTTTAAGAGTTTAATATTAAAACCTAAGTGCTGGAGTTCTTCTTTTAGCGAAGTAGCAATTTGATAATCGATCTTGGAGAGCTTAATGTTAATCGGTAGCAGTAATTGTTGTGAAAATGAAGATTGTGTTTCTAACCATTTAAGAGCTTTCTCATATAGAATTCTTTCATGTGCTGCATGCTGGTCAATTATCATTAGCCCGGTTTCTGTCTGGCACATGATGTATTTATTTTGATATTGCCAAACATTAAATCTTTCTGTTTCAGGTTTTTTCTTATGTTCAAAAACATTCGATTGTATTTCATCAATTACATCGGATACATCAATATCTAACTCGTCTCTTCTTTTTTCAGCTTCGAAAATAGAATGAATATTCGAACCTTTTCCTGTCGGTTTAAATTTAAAACTACCGGGTGAGTCATTTTTAAATCCACTTGTGTGGGTTTGTGTTGAATCATAACCTTTGTTTTGTTTGAAAGATTTCGAATTACTGTGGTGAAACGATTCCTTCGAATCATCAAAACCAATTTTGTTATCAAAGTCGATATCAAAAACGAGATCAGCTTCTTTCAATGCTTTTTGTACAGCATTCTTTATAAATCCAAATACAGCGCCCTCTTCTTCAAATTTCACTTCGAGTTTTGTTGGATGAACGTTTACATCAACTTTTGTCGGGTCAATTTCTATGAAAAGGAAAAAGTTAGGGTATTCGCCTTTTTCTATCAGGTGACCATAACCCGAATACACAGCGAAATTAAGCGATTTGCTGTTAAAGTACCTGTTGTTTAAATAAAAGTATTGATCCTGCTTTGTTCTCTTTGTAAAGCCCGGTTTTGATATGAAACCGTTAATTTTCAAAATACTGCTTTCAGAACTTACTGGGAGCAAAGAATCTGTGATTTTATTTGTATAAATATCCCGGAGTCTTTCGTTTATAGATGACTGCTTAATATCGAATAAAGTCTTATCGTCATTTACAAATTTTAATGATATATCAGAATTTGAGATTGCAAGCTTTAAAAAAGTTTCGTATATATGTCTGAATTCAGTGTTGTTAGATTTTAAAAAGTTTCGTCTTCCCGGTGTGTTATAAAAAAGATTTCTTACAGCAATCGAAGTTCCTCTTTCGATGTTTGTTTTTGTAACCTCTTTTACTTCATTACCTTCGACACGTACTAAAGTACCGACATCTGCTTCATTTGTTTTTGTTTTCATTTCAACCTGCGAGATAGAACAAATTGAAGCGAGGGCTTCACCACGGAAACCTAAAGTAAGTATGTTTTCAAGATCATCATAAGTAGATATCTTACTTGTCGAATGTCTTTTAAAGCTGTTAACCGCATCTTCTTCATCCATACCGGCTCCGTTGTCAATAACCTGCACCAAAGACTTCCCGGCATCTTTTACGATTAATGTAATTTCAGAAGAACCCGCATCTATAGAATTCTCAAGCAGTTCCTTAACTACAGATTCAGGTCTGTTCACGACTTCACCCGCAGCTATTTTGTTGCATAATGCAGTAGGTAGTATTTTAATTTTATTTTGCATTCGTTTTTCTATTCGAAGAGTGCTTTAACAAAACTTTCGCTGTCGAATATCTGAAGGTCATCAATCTGTTCACCGACTCCAATAAATCTAACAGGGATATCCATTTCATTATTAATCTTTAATACAATCCCGCCTTTTGCAGTTCCGTCTAACTTCGTAAGTAAAATGCCGGTTAATCCACCGAGGGAATTCGCAAACTCCTTTGCCTGGTTTAAACCATTTTGTCCGGTCGTAGCGTCTATGACAATAAACGTTTCATGGGGTACGTCGGGAATTACTTTTTGCATTACACGTTTAATCTTTTTCAATTCTTCCATTAAGTGAGCTTTATTGTGAAGCCTGCCCGCAGTATCTATTATTACAACCTCTATATTCTTAGATATTGCCGATTGCACAGTGTCGTATGCAACTGACGCCGGGTCTTTACTCATTGGATTTTGTAAAATTTCAACTCCTGCACGGTTAGCCCATATCTCAAGCTGTTCATTTGCCGCTGCTCTGAATGTATCTGCTGAACCGATTAAAACACTTTTACCAGCTTTTTTAAAATTATATGCAAGCTTTCCGATAGATGTCGTTTTACCGACACCATTAACACCGACTATCATTATTACGTAAGGTTTTTGTTTAATCTCAAAATCGAAGGTTGTAAAATCGGATGTTGTTTCAGCAAATATCTTTTTTACTTCTTCTAGAATAAGAGAATTTAATTCATCTTCATTTTCATATTTCTCCCGTTTCGTCCTTTCTTTTATGTTTTCAATTAGTTTCTCGGATGTATCATAACCAATGTCCGAGAGGATAAAAATCTCTTCGAGTTCAGTAAGAAAATCGTCATCAATCTTTCCTTTTGCCTTAACGAGCCGGTTAACTTTTCCGAACAGGTCGTCCTTCGTCTTGGTTAATCCATCTTTAAGTTTATTAAAACCAATCTTATCTAAAAATGCCATGCTTGTAAATAAAAATTAAATCCTATTAAATTAAAGTTCTCTGCTACCCGGTTTTGTGACCGGTACTTTTGCGAGCCAATCAGGGAGTTCATCTTCTTTGAAATTTTTTACTTCGAGTTTAGCTAATGAATATTGTTCTGTTTTAAAATCAACCGTTCCGTTACTTCTGTCAATTATGAATCCTACACCAATCAAGTTTGCGTTATTTTCTTTTACGATATCGATAATTTCAACAACACTGCCCCCGGTTGTAACTACATCTTCGCAGATAAGTACATTTTCTCCTTTTTTAATTTCGAACCCACGTCTTAAAGTCATTTTACCATTTTCTCTTTCCGTAAAAATAGTCCTTGCACCAAGTTGGCTTCCAACCGCAGTACCAAAGACAATTCCGCCGACCGCAGGAGAGATGACAACATCAATATCTTTATTATTGAATTTCCCTGAAATTGCAGCAGCTAAGATTTTATTATAACGCGGGTGTTGTAAGACCTTTGCACATTGGAAATAATAAGGGCTGTGATTACCTGAAGACAGAATGAAATGACCTTCGAGCAGTGCCCCGGTGCTTTTAAAAAGTTCTAATACTTCATCGCTGGTCATATAATTTTTTTTATTTTGAAATTATAATTTTATTTTTTTTACTTCTGATATTTTTCTTCCAAGAAATCTTTCACTTATTTTTTTAAAGTTGTTAGGAAAATCGGTTACGAAAAACCTATGGTAACCTTTTTTCTTCTGTGTATTAAGAAGATTCTTTATTTCAAGAATATTTTTAACTTCTTTCGCGGTTTCTTCTCCTGAATCGATTAGTTGAATTTTCTTACCTAAAGCTTTTCTAATAGTATCTTTTAGTATTGGATAATGAGTACAGCCTAAGATGACTGTATCTACTCCTATATTTTTGAGCTCTGATAAATATTCTCTAGCTGTTAACTCTGCTATTTTATTATCCGTCCATCCGTCTTCAGCAAGCTGCACGAACAAACTGCAGGGCTGCGAATAAATATCGATATCATTTCTGTATTTCTTAACCTGCTTCCTGTATGCGTTACTTTTAATTGTACCCAATGTTCCAATAACACCTATTTTATTGTTTTTAGTTTTTTCGACTGAAGCTTTGGAACCGGGATTAATAACACCAATAACCGGAATCTTTGATATCTTTTGTAAAAACGGTACAGCAACTGATGATGCAGAGTTGCATGCGACCACAACCATTTTAATGTTTTTGGAGAGCAGAAATTTTAAACATTCTATCGAATATAAAATAACCGTTTCCTTAGATTTTGTTCCGTAAGGGAGACGTGCCGTATCACCCAAATAAATTATGTTTTCATTTGGGAGCAATTCAAAAAGTGATTTGGCAACAGTAAGACCTCCAATCCCTGAATCAAAAACTCCAATAGGTCTCCTGTGAAGATTTTTCGTTAACAAATATTAAGGTCAATAATTAATTTCAAAAAATGTTTTAAGTTCAAAAATTCATTCATCTCGATAGCATTGGTCCAAGTGAACGTCCGCCTAATAGGTGCATATGCAAATGAAAAACTTCCTGCCCGGCATGTTCATTGCAATTAATAATCAATCTATACCCTTCTTTATCTATGTTCTCCTCTTTTGCTAATTTAGCTGCAACAGTGAACAACTTTCCCAAAACAGCTTCATCTTCGGGCGTTACATCATTAACAGTCGGGATAATTTTATTCGGGATAATTAAAATATGCGTCGGTGCCTGTGCGCTTATATCTCTAAAGGCTGTGACTGTCTCATCCTGGTATACTATTTCCGAAGGTATTTCTTTTCGGATAATTTTACTGAAAATGGTTTTTTTAGCCATGACTTATAAATTGAATAAGAAAAAGATTTAATTAAGAATTTTAAAAAGGAAAATAAGTCTTTGCAGGTTAAAATACTTAAATTGAATTTCTAATGAAATGATTTTTGCTTCCGCTCTTATTACTTGTTGAGGAATTCAATGTACATCGATTCGAGGTTTATTACCATTTCATCAAATTGATTAATTAAATCCTGACCGAGATTTCCGTAGAAATAATCATCTTTGTCTTTTATTTCTTCAGCGATTAAACGAACTTTATTAATATTTGCTTTAGTGTTACCTACTGAAAGTATAACGTCATCTAAGATAAATCCTTTAACATCGATAGAACCGCCAGCTCCGCCAATTGTGATTGTTCTCATTTTATAATTTGAGTCAATTTCATTTTTATACTTATTGTAATAAGATAAATAAAAATGTGTTGTCATTGCACCGGTGTCGAATGTAAATGTCAGAGAATCTTTTTTGTGTATTCCGAGAACAACGGGTGTAAGACCATCGAAGACAAGGTTTTGAATGTTCTTTATTATTGGTTTTAAAGGTACTATTAATTCATCATCTTTCGTGATGTGTATTTCTTCCATTGCTTCAATCATTGGGAAGCCAACTACCCCATTAATGTAGTAATTTATTTGTGGGAAAGACAAAGCCTCATCGGGAAGGACAAGAAAGACTACATTGTAATAAATAATATTTCCTAAAGATATTTTATCAGCGATAGCAAGACCGGATTTAACCTTAATATCCGTTGCAGTTCCTACTTCGAATTCCGTTTCAAGAATTTTGAATCCTAATTTTTTTGCAAACGATTTTGTGATTGTCGATATATTAGCTCCTGTGTCGAAAATAAAATCATATGTACTATCGGAAACTGTTACCGGAATATTCCATAAACCAACCCAGTCCTTTGTCATTTGAATTTTAGTATCTTGAGTTTTTGATATTGTTTGCTGAGGCACGTCCGTTAATGCATTCCAGATGTTTATCTCGTTTATGTAATCTGTAAGATCGGATGAATCCAAAAGGAGTTTATAATCTTTTTGCAGTTTTTTAGAAGTTTCAGTTGCTTCTTTGAATTGAAACAAATTGATACTATTAAGTAATCGAACCTCAAGAAGTTTACTGGTTATGGTATCGTTTATTTGATTGGAATAATTCTTAAAGATTTTTACTATGGTTTTATTTGATTCTACATGTCTGTTAAACGCATTATCGACTAATGCTTTGAAATATAAGTATTGCCATTTCTCGATCTTGTCTTCTGAAGCGTTCAGCAAATTCTTAAGTTTGAAATAATCTCTTTGTTTATAGAGCCGTTTGAGATTACTGTTTAAGTCATCATCTTGAATCTGGTGATGAGTAGAAAACCCGAAACAAATTACTGTGGTTATTAAAATAATAAATGTGAGAAATATTATTTTTGAGAGTTTCATTTTTCTAATTTTTAACTATTCATTATACTTAAAATTTACAGCATTGTGATTTATTTTAAATTTACAGTTCCAGCTCCACCTTGATCTCTTTAAGTATTTCCTTTAACGGAGGCACATTTTTAAACCATTCTGTTCTTGTAATTTCGTTCGTACAGCTGCAATAAATTTGTGATATCAATTGTTTCAGTTTTAGTGGTAATGATTCCGGATTTAGTTTACATATTCCTTTCCAGTGCTGCCTGTCTTTTTTCTTAGCTTCATCAACAGCATTGCTCCAATCAGTTTTGCGGTAGTATATACGTGCTGTCTCTTTACTTACGGGTAATCCATCAAAAGTAAAGCGGCATTCATCCAGTGTACCGAGTACGTCGACTAACATCAGGTGACGCTTCTGGTCAAACCCGACTTCTATTTTCCCATCTTCATTAACTAATCCTATTTTAGAAAATTCATCTGTTATCAAATTGTTTACAGTGTTAGTAAGATCTTTCAGGGCTGTTATCTCCTCATCGCTCATACCCGAGATTTCCTGAGCTTCTTTCCAGCTCATGTATCTGTCTGTTATTTCCAGTTTGGTTGAAACATCCAGGATAGGTGAATACAGTTTTTGATTTGACTCTGGCATTTCATCCAGACCTAAATCCTGCGGTTTTATTTCACCTTCTTTCAATCTTCTAAAAACACTGCTTCCTGGGGGTAAGTAATTTCTGTAAATAATTTCAAGGGGTATTAAAAATCCGCTTTCTTCATTTTTATAAACTGAATAATCGTAATAATCACCTTCGAGGTCAGGCTTGATGACTCGCAGTAATTTCATCTCCATAATGTTCGTGGGTTTCTTTATTCCGGAGAGCTTTTTAACGCTGTCTTCTTCTACAAGTCCTAAATAGTGAGTGGGGATATTCATTTCTTCAAGCTTTTCAAAGAAATATGCACCAAGTAACGCAATTGCTGCTCCTTTATTATCTATAAGGTCGGGCATTTCACCCCAGTCGAATATCGAATATCTATCGGAATAAATAAATCTTCCGACACCGTAATTATTTTGAGTTGCTTCTTTTATAATTTTAAGATCTTTTACGCTACCCATTTTGTACTTCCTTATCGCCTTTTTCCAATGTTTCTTTCGTTGCGTTCTGATATGCTTTTACTTTCTCTTGAATGTTGTCGTCGGTCAAACCTAAGATTTTCGCCGCAGCTAAAGCAGAATTTTCCGTGTCTGTTACTACCATAGGAGCTACACCAGATGGCATTCTAAGACTGGAATAAATGTCACTGCCGCTGAATTTCTCGCTGTATGGTGGACAGGCTATAACCGGACAGTGAGTTTGAGCATCCGTGAATCCGCTTAGTGCATTACTCCTGCCTGCTACTGTTATGAACACTACGTTTTCTTTTTCGTACTGTTTTATCAGCTCGAAGCATTTTATCGGAACTTTATGTGCTGATGCGATTCTTAAAATGCTTTCGATTCCAAATTTGTTTAATGAAAGTGCTATTTCTTTTGACCACTCAAGATCACTTTTGGAACCCATTATTATTATAACTTTAGACATGCTTCTTCCTCCTGTGATTAATGAAGAATGTTATTATATATATTAGGTTTTTAAAAAACTAAAATTATTCTTTTTTAAATCAAGTTTAAAGTTAGTAAAGGATAATTATTCCATACCTAAAGATTCTATTTCATCATCTTTAGGCAAATGAAGGTTGATTATTAGCGTGTAGTGAATTATTTTAGTCAGTTGTTTCGATTGTCTTATTCGGATTCCGATTTACTATGAATTTGAAAACATCCGGTCTTGAATAATGCCCGGCAACATCGAATGATCTCTTAGCATCGGTAATCTGATTTAAGTCTATATCAGCGTACAGGATATCTTCTTTAGCTTCGACCGGACCTGCTATAATTTCTCCTTTCGGATTAATGATGCAGCTATTACCAGTGTTAATCCATTCTCTACCGGCAGGATATTCTTTCTTGAAATCGTATTGTTCGGGAATATCATTCATCTTCAACGCCATGCAGCAATTGATAACGAACAGTCCGCCTTCTCTTGCAATATGCTGGAGACTTGATAACCAGTTAGGACTTTTGTCCCAGGTAGGAGTTGCGAGTATTTGTGTTCCCCATGCATACATTGCATACCTTGCCAACGGCATGAAATTCTCCCAGCAAATTAAACCACCTAACTTTCCAAAGGATGTATCAAATACCTGTAAGGTACTGCCATCTCCCTGTGCCCATATTAACCTTTCACCGCCGGTGGGCATGAGCTTCCTGTGTTTTCCAATAATGTTACCGTTGTCATCGATAAACAGCAGTGAATTGTAGAGGCTGCTCCCGCTTGATTCTGCGTTTCGTTCGTTGATTCCTATTGCTACATGAACTCCATTTTCTTTTGCTGCTTCACTTAATTGTTTCGTATGCTCGTCAGGAATCGATATTGAGTTTTCAAGCAATTCAGTATATAATTTATTTAGCATAGGAGATTTGCTGTTTTGCACAGTCCAAACCCAATCGGGGTAACCAGATACAAAGGCTTCGGGAAAGACAACTAACTTTGCTTTATTTTCCCCGGCTTCTTTAATGACATCACAAGCTTTCCTGATGGTTTTTTCCTTGTTTAAAAAAATAGGCGATACTTGTGCAGATGCAACTCTTATTGTTTTGTTCATTAATGGATTTTAAAAATTATAAAAGGAGTTGTACTATTTAATACAACTTAGATTTAAATAGGTTAACGCATTTTGATTATAAAAAATTTCATTTTTGATGTTTTTAATCAGATATTAAAATTAATTAGAATTATTTTCATAAAACACTTGACTCAGTACTAAGGTACAGTGCTTATATTTGTATATAAGGAATTCATTTATAAGAATAAAAATCTATTTAAAAAAACTATAAACTAATATAAGGAGAAAAACAATGTCAGATAAACGTAAAATTGAAATCTTTAGTGCAGGTTGTGAGGTGTGTAATGATGCTGTTTCGTTAATTAAAAAAATGGATTGTTCAGAGTGTGAGATTATGGTTTTAGATATGCATAATCCAGAAGTAGCAAAGCACGCGAAAAGTCTCCGTGTTAGCTCTGTCCCTTCTGTTGTAATTGATGGTAAACTATCCGATTGTTGTAAAGGAAGATGCATCGATGAAGCGACGATACGTACAGCTTGTGCAAGGTAATCTTTAGATTTTTTAATAACACAAGAATCTAATTTTAATAAAAAACAGACTTGATAGATTTTTTGGAATATCTTACGTTTTTGTTTTATCTAAAAATATAAATAAAATTAATTCTTACAAAATGAAGACTTTTACAGTTGGTCAGTTGGCAAAGAGAACAAATATAAATGCTGAAACTGTGCGTTATTATGAAAGACGCAGACTTCTGCCAAAACCAAAGAGAAGTGAATCGAGTTACCGGCAATATACAGAGGACGACGTTGCTCGTATAATGTTTATTAAGCGTTCAAAGGAATTAGGATTCACTCTAAAAGAAATTTCAGAACTTCTTTATATAAAACTTGACACTGAGACAACTTGTAGAGATGTTAAAGAATTTTCGAGTAAAAAGATCACCGATGTGGAAGAAAAAATTAAGGATTTGCAAAGTATAAAGAAAAAACTTCAGGAGTTACTTGTAAAATGTAACAGGGAAGATACTTCGACAAGCGAGTGCCCCATATTAGAAGCATTCGAGAACTAAGATAATTGTTAATATCTGCTGATTGAAATGTTTTAATCCTAATATAGTATAAACTTGTATTATAATTCATGAAGATAAAATTAAAATCAACTATCACCTGTCCCAATTGCGGGCATAAAAAAGAGGAAACAATGCCCACGAATGCCTGTCAGCATTTTTATATTTGTGAAAACTGTGAACAAAGATTAACACCTAAAGAAGGGGACTGCTGTGTTTTTTGTTCTTATGGCTCAACTCCCTGTCCTCCAATTCAATTAAGTAAATTTAAATAGTGTATTAATTATTCGGTCTCAGTGTTGTCAACGGGTGTAAAATCGAGAACGATGGAGTTCATACAGTATCTTTTATATGTCGGCGGAGGTCCGTCGTCGAATAGGTGTCCGAGATGTGCACCGCATCTTCCACATAAGACTTCCGTTCTGTCCATACCATAAGAATGGTCGGGTTCATACACAACACTATTTTCCCGCAGTGTTTCAAAAAAACTTGGCCAACCGCAAGTGCTGGCAAATTTTGAATGGGAAAGAAACAATTCATTACCACAAGCAGCACAGTAGTATGTACCTATACCTATAAAATCCCAGTATTTTCCGGTAAATGCTTTTTCGGTTCCTTTATTGCGTGCTACTTCGTAAACATCGTATGGAAGAACTTCTTTCCATACAGAATCGGGAAGTGTAAGAGTTGTTGTGTCTGTTCTTGAATAATACGGGTTTTTGGTATGCTGTGAATCTGTCATTGTTTTATTATTAGTGTTTATAGTATCTGATTCATTTTGACAGCTTAGTGATGAAAAAGTTGTCAAAGTTAGTAAGATTATTATTAGTTTCATTCTGAATTTTTAATCCGATAATTACGTACCGGACATTTTAATAATTGATGATCTTTGTGTTTGTATGAAATAACACAGTAAACTTTAAAAGTGTTCCGTTGCACTCTTCCCTGAGTATTAGCAGAGTCACACTGACGAAGAGACTCGTGATTACAATG
>CAYYJH010000046.1:0-23588 GCA_964472195.1 uncultured Ignavibacteriaceae bacterium
TGATGATTGATGATTGATGAATGTTAATTGTTGAATGATAAATGTTGAAAGGTAAAGTTATTCGTCCATTGTAAACTCATTATTAAAATTTTATTTGAAAAGTTTAGTGGAAATGGGAGATGTTTTTAAAGTTTTGAGATAAATTATTTATGGAAAGAAAAATGAAAAAACAAAAGAGAGCACCAAAAGCATATCGTAATATTGAATTTTTGAATTCACCTGCTGCACGTACGGTGAGAATATTAACAGAATATTTTGAACCATTAGATAGATTAAGAAAGTGCAATATACAGGATACGGTAGTTTTTTTTGGCTCTTCGAATATATTATCAAAAAAAGAAGCTAAGAAAAATTTATACAATTTAAATAAAAAATCTAATATAGTAAAAAGTAGTGGAAAGATTCTTCCCAGAAAATTAAAGAGGGAACTCGAGCTGGCTAAAAATGCACTTGAGATGTCCAGATATTATGAAGAAACTGTCGAATTAGCACGTCTTATTACTAAGTGGTCAAAAAGATTGAATAGCAATAATAAGTTTGTTGTCGGTTCAGGAGGAGGTCCCGGAATCATGGAAGCAGCAAACAGGGGAGCAATGGAAGCAAAAGGTTATTCAATCGGATTTAATATTTCGTTACCCTCTGAGCAGTACCCGAATAATTATCTATCACCAAACCTGAATTTTGAGTTTCACTATTTCTTTATGAGAAAGTTCTGGTTTGCATATTTAGCAAAAGCACTGATAGTAATGCCGGGAGGTTATGGTACACTTGATGAACTCATGGAATTGCTTACCTTAGTACAGACAAATAAGCTTCGAAAGAAAATGACAATTGTTATTTACGGAGAGGATTTTTGGAAATCAGTAATTAATTTTGATAAACTTGTGGAATACAATATGATCTCTAAGTCTGACGTAAAATTATTTAAATTTGTCAACACTCCGAAGGAAGCGTTTGAATATTTAAAAAAAGAATTGACAAAAAATTATTTAAAAGGATAAGTTTTGGTCTGTTAAATTTGAATAATTTTTATAAATTATATTAATATAGAAGATATGATCTTAAGTATGACAGGGTTTGGGAAAGCAGAAGAAAGTTATGAAGGAAGGAGATATTCTGTTGAAATCCGTTCAGTAAATAACAGGTTTTGTGAAATATCTATTAAATATCCCAGATATCTAATATCGAAAGATATTGAGTTAAAAGAAATTGTAAAACAAAAGATTTCGAGGGGTAAAATCAATATAAATCTTAATATTGAAAATGGTTTTAATAATGAATTAAATCTTATCGTAAATAAAAATGCAATCAAAGGATATTTAAAAATTTTAAAATCACTCAAAAAGACTATCGGCTCTAAAGAAAAAATCAGGTTAGATCATTTGTTAAATTTTTCAGATGTATTTAAAAGTAAACAAGATGATGAAGTAAGTGATTCTGAGTATACTTTTATTTGTAAGTTGCTAAACGATGCTATTGATGATCTAATGAAAATGAAAACAAAAGAAGGTGATTTTATTAAGAATGATACTTTGAAAAGAATCGATTTAATTAGCAATGAGATAGGGATAATAACTGAATTAGGGAAAAAAAGAATTCCCGAAGCAAAGAAAGTGCTAATGGAAAAGGTGAAAAACTTGATAGAAGATGACAGTGTTATTAATGAAAAAAGACTTGAATTAGAATTAATGTTATTATCTGACAAGCTTGATATAACCGAAGAGTGCATAAGACTTGATAGTCATATACAGTATTTTAGGGAATGTATCGATTCGGAAAAGCAAGCAGGAAGAAGATTGAACTTTTTATTGCAAGAGATGTACAGAGAAGTAAATACAATTTCCTCTAAAATAATGGATTCTGAAATATCTCAAAAATCTACTGTAATAAAAGAGGAACTTGAGAAAATCAGAGAACAAATTCAAAATGTCGAATAAAAATTTATTAAACTACTAAAGGTGTACAAATGTTAATAGTAATCGCAGCACCTTCAGGTGCAGGGAAAACTTCTATAGTTAAAGCAGTACTGGAAAAAAATAGTGATCTGACTTTTTCGGTTTCTGCAACAACCAGAATGAAACGTGATAATGAAACCGAAGGTAAGGATTATTTTTTCCTATCCAGGGAAGAGTTTTTCGAAAAGATTAGCCAGGGTGAGTTTGTAGAATACGAAAAACTTTTCGATGATAATTATTATGGAACGTTAAAACCATTTGTTGAGGAAAAATTAACAGAAAATGAGAATGTAATTTTTGATGTAGATGTAAAAGGAGCATTATCATTGAAAAATATATATGAAGATAAAACGATCCTCATTTTTGTAAAGCCCCCAGGGAAGAGTGCTTTAAAACAAAGGTTGATCCATAGAGCAACGGAGGATTTAAAGCAAATTCAGAAGAGGATAGAACGATTCGATACAGAGATGGATGAAATTAGTGAATTTAATTATGTTGTTGAAAATGATAACTTAAAAGATGCAATTAAAAAAGTCAATCAAATAATTAAAAAACATAAAAATTAAAAGGAGATATAATTGCCAATTCAAACAATAGACTTAGAAAAATTCGAAGCAGAAGCTGAAAATCTTTATGAAGCAGTTGTTATTGCCTCAAGAAGAGCCAGACAAATTAATAATGATTTAAAGATTGAACTGAGTCAACGAATGGAACCCATAATCGCAAAAGAAACTGAAGATGATACAATAATGAATCAGGATAAAATGAATTTATCTCTTGAATTTGAAAAAAGAGATAAACCATCAATCCAGGCAATCAAGGAAGTATTAAATAAAGATTTGAAATTTAGATACAGAGATGAGGAATAAATTATTATTCTAAATAATCATAAATTTCAAATTGTTAAAGGGTAAGAAAATATTAATTGGTGTAACTGGTGGAATAGCTGCTTATAAGATTTGTAACCTGGTTAGATTATTTATCAAAAATGGTGCTGAAGTCAGAGTTTTAATGACTCCTGTTGCAGCACAATTCGTATCCCCGCTAACATTGTCTGTTTTATCTAATAATGAAGTTGTTATTAATATGTTTCCAGACGATAATGAAAAACAATATCCGGAAAAAGTAGAATCCAAAACCTGGCATGTTAATTATGGGCTTTGGGCTGATGTGTTCATTATTGCTCCTGCTACCGCAAACACAATGGCAAAGATTGTAACAGGGATATGTGATAATTTCCTTTTGTGTACCGTGTTAGCATCAAGAGCTCCCATCATTATTGCTCCAACAATGGATAATGATATGTACGAGAATGAAGTCACCAAAGAAAATATTCAGAAATTAAAGAACAGAGGATTCTATATTATCGATCCGGAAGAAGGGGAATTAGCAAGCGGATTATATGGAATTGGTAGAATGGCTGAATTAGTGGATATTTATAATTTAGCTAAAGATATCATAACTAAAAAAAATGACCTTATTGGAAAAAAAATTCTGGTGACTGCTGGGCCGACGTGCGAACCATTTGATTCAGTAAGATTCATAACAAATTATTCATCGGGGAAAATGGGTTTTGAGATTGCAAGAGCAGCTTCACAAAGAGGGGCAAAAATTACGCTAATTACAGGACCTGTGAATTTAAAAATAAATGAAGAGATCAAAAGAGTCGATGTTACAACTTCACAAGAAATGTTGAATGCAGTTAAAAAAAATATGCAAAATAAAAATCTAATTATTATGGCAGCAGCTGTTGAGGATTTCAAGCCTGTTAACTCCACAAAGAAAAAAATTAAAAAAGAAAATAAGAAAGATCATTTTAAAATTGAATTCGAGAAGTCGCCCGATATACTGAAGTTTATAGGCGAAAACAAAAAATATTCTACCTTGGTAGGATTTGCGTTGGAAACAGAAAATGAAATCAAGAATGCAAAGCGAAAGTTAGTTCAGAAGAAACTCGATATGGTTGTACTAAACAATCCGAATGTAAAGGGAGCTGGTTTCAAATCTGATACAAATATAGTTACCTTCATTGATAATACTGGGGTTAGAAAATTTCCTAAAATGACTAAATTCGAAGTTGGGAATGCAATCCTTGATTATTATAACGAAAAAAATAATTGATATATTATCTTTAGATTTTTAAAGATATTCCTTATTTTATCTCACCCATATTTTATAAATCGCCACGAATATTCTTCATGGAAAATAATCTAAATAAGATAATTGAGAATGCAATTCATTATTTGAAATTTGTTAATGACAAATGTAATTACAATATTTATTCTGACTATTTGAAATTGAAGGAAGAAGTGATTGAAGATAAAGCCATCAATAATGTCTATTCCCAAAAAATTAAAGAAGAAGAAAATATCTTGGTAAAAGAAAAACAAACAATTCAAAGAAATGTAAATTTAAGTTTGCTTACCGAAAGTTGGATGGAGATTGAAAAGCTTGATGAATTAGATAAAGCAATATGCGGTTGCACAAAGTGTAATCTTGGCAAAAGCAGGATTAATTTTGTATTTGGTGTTGGCAATCCAAATGCTGACGTCGTGTTGGTTGGAGAAGCCCCCGGTGCAGAAGAGGATAAACAAGGAATACCATTTGTTGGGAGAGCAGGTAAGTTATTAACAGATATTTTGACAGCAATTAATTTTTCAAGGGATGAAGTATATATTTGTAACATAATAAAATGCAGACCACCTGAGAACAGGAATCCGTTACCGGATGAGATTGGAAAATGTGAACCATATTTATTAAGGCAGCTCGAAATAATTAAGCCTAAACTAATACTATCACTCGGGACATTTGCATCACAAACTCTTTTAAGAACAAGAGAACCTCTGGGTAAGATGAGAGGAAAAATTTATGATTATATGGTAGGTGATCAAAAAATAAAATTGATGGTCACGTACCATCCTGCTGCACTTTTACGAAATCCTAATTGGAAAAAACCTACGTGGCAAGACGTTCAGATGTTTAGAAAAGAATACGATAAAGAGGTTAATAATTAAATAACATTTCCTAATATAATTTCTGCGATAAAATATCAATAATGGCAAAGACAAAAAAGAAAAGAATATCCAAACAGGATATACTCGATGAAAATTTTGAATTTGAAGCAGGGAGAGTTCCCCCTAATGCTATCGATTTGGAATCAAAGATACTTGGAGCAATCCTAATAGACAATGATGTGGTGAATGAGATACTTCAGTTTCTTGATTATACTCATTTTTACAGACCGGCACATGGTACAATATTTCAGGCAATTTCAAATCTTGATGTTAAAAGGGAACCGATAGACCCGCATACACTTAAAGAAGAACTAAAAAGACTTGATAAGTTAACAGAGGTTGGCGGAATCGAATATATAATAGATTTAACAACTTCTGTTTCAACATCTGCTAACGCAGTACACTATTCAAGAATTATTTATGAAAAATACGTTTTAAGAAATTTAATTAACATTTCTTCGAAAATAGTTAACAGTTGTTTTGATCCTACTACAAACACTTTTGGTATTCTGGATAGTGCCGAGCAAAAAATATTAGAAATATCAGAATCACTGTCAAAGAAGAAGATCATTTCTGTTAAGAATGAGATCGAAGATATCATCAAGGAACTCGGGGAGAGGCGGCATTCGGATACAAGAGGTATAACCGGTATCCCGACAGGATTTATTTTGCTTGATGACTTAACAGCGGGGTTTCAAAATTCAGAATTAATCATTATAGCGGGAAGACCTTCTCATGGTAAGACAGCTTTTGCAATCAATATAGCAAGAAACGCTGTAGTCGAAGAAGGAAAGACCGTTGCATTTTTCTCACTTGAAATGGCATTCCGTGAATTGATATTGAGGCTTCTTGCAAGTGAAGCAAGTGTGGATGGAAGACTATTAAAAGCTGGAAAATCCCCCGCACAGGATTGGGAAAGAGTTCTTACTAATTATCATAAGTTAAAAGGTAATCTGTTTATCGATGATTCGAGTGAACTTTCGGTGTTAGAATTAAGAGCGAAAGCACGAAGATTAAAGAGAGAGCATGGTGTAGATATGATAGTAATTGACTATTTACAGTTAGTAAAAGGTCAGGATAATGCTGAAAGAAGAGACCTTGAAGTTGCGTACGTTTCCAGGAGCTTAAAAGCACTAGCAAAAGAGTTAGAAGTACCCGTTGTAGCATGTTCGCAGCTTAATCGCAGTATTGAACAACGAGGGAAAGAAAAACGTCCTCAACTTGCAGACCTGAGAGAATCCGGTGCTATTGAGCAGGATGCTGATGTTGTGATATTTCTACACAGACCGGTTATAGGAATGAAGAAGGATGATCCAAAATTCGAAGAATTAAAATCCAAAGCCGAGATAGTAATAGGTAAACAAAGAAACGGACCTACGGGTGATTTTGAATTAGTCTTCGTTGATAAATATGCAAAATTCGGGAATATGATAAAACATCCTGAAGTTGATGTCCCTGATAAAGTTGAAGAAAGTGAAACTCCGTTTTAGTATGCATATAAGAAAGTATATCTCCAACACACAATTAGTAATCCAGGTAAACTGTCCTTAATCGTTTTTACTAACGATATGATTCTAAAAGCTTATATTACTATTATCTATTTAACATAGAAACAAATGAAGTGCTCACTTGTGAGCACTTCATTTGTTGATCTCTGTTCAACTAAAAAAATAATAGTTCTAATATTTAACTGAATGATGAATTGTGTTATGCCGTTCCAGGTCCTGCGGCTAAATTCTTACTTCTCTCGATGGATTGTAAAGCTAAATAACGGTCACCGAATTTTGCCATATTTTCTAATTCAGTATCATACTGATCAAAATGACGTTCTTCGTCTATGACGAGGTCTTCAAATAATTTTTTTGATACCGAATCAGCATTAGATGCGCATTCATTTGCCCATAGATTATAATCTCTGGCACTTTCAGTTTCCATCTTTGCAGATAATTCAAGCATATTTTTGATATCTTGAATTCTTTTTACGTCTGATACAACCTTCATTTCAACTTCACCTTTCAAGAAAAGAATCCTTTCTGCGAGTCTTTCAACATGAAGCATTTCTTCTATTGCAGTTCTCTTAAATAAACCAGCAAGTAAATCATATCCCTGGTCATCACAATGAAAATGGAAATACATATATTGGTGAACTGCGAATAATTCATCTGATACTGCTTTATTTAATAATTCAATACTCTTCTCGTGCATGTTTGTATATCTCCTATAGATATTTTAATTTATAAACAGGTATTAGGTGTTTTTAAAATACATAAAATAGTTTATTGATTAAATTGATATTGTTTTACATAAAGTTCTTATTTTATTCGCTGATTTAAAATAGAATCAACATACATTTTTATTTGTAACTCCTTGCCTCCACTTTTATGCTGGAAGTTCTGATGTGCAAAATGCACAACGAGTAGCTTTGATAGGCACTATCGATAAACATTGTGGACACTCTTTTGTAGTTGGCTCAGAGGATTCCTCCTTCTGGCGACGTAAACGGTTTATACCTTTGACCAGTAAAAATACAGCAAGAGCAACAATCAGGAAACTGATAAACGCCATGATAAAAATTCCATAGTTAATTGTAACAGCTCCTGCGGTTTTAGCATCAATGAGGGCAGTGTATGGTCCAGGTGTAGCACCTTCTTTAAGGACTATGAAAAAATTTGAAAAATCAATTCCTCCGAGTAATAATCCAACGGGTGGCATTATGACGTCAGCTACAAGGCTGTTTACGATAGCACCGAAGGTGGCACCAATAATTATACCTACTGCCATATCTACAACATTTCCCTTAACGGCAAATTCTTTAAATTCTTTAAACATGAATAATCTCCTATTGTAAATTTAATATTAATATTTTAGAATAGCTTTGTATTATGATTGTAACATCGATAAGGCTTTGCGCATTTACCTTTTTAGATATTTAAGTTATAAAATCGTGTTGAACTTTAAGTTTACGAACTCTAAGACAAATACCACTTAAACGCCCGATCATCAATCCAAGGATTACGCACATGATAACATCATCCCAAAATGCTAACTCAGATATCCTTTCAGATATCACCTTAATTATAACCAGAAAGAGAATTAAGGAAAAATAAATTTTATCAAAAGAGAAAGTGATAAGTTTAGATGCTATGTGGATATGCATAGGAACCCATCGTCTCATCCAGAATCCAACAACCAGGCAGGGTAGAAAAGCTGCCAAAGCCCAATAATAATTGAACTGTCCAGATGTTATATCACGATAGAGAGCAATTGTAAAAATCGTACCGAATATAATGAGGATAGCAGTGCGTATCCAGAGTTTAGCACGGCTTTGTTTCAAGACATGAGGTTTTTTCTGTGAAACTGAAGCAATCATTTTCTCGATGTAAATATAATTAAATCCATCCTCTTTTTTTGTATAAACTGTATCCCTTTTTTAATGCATCTTCTATTTGAATCTCTAATTGATTATCTAAAGATTTGATATGAAAGCAAGACTTACCTTTAAGTAATCTTAACAATTCCGGTTTGAATACTTTTTCTAATGAAGTATCGGTGTATATCGGCATATAATAAAATCCAACATAATTACTTTGAATTATTAATCCTGCAAAATATATTTCTTTTCTTTTTCTTCCGGCTATTTCAATATTTTTAAAAGACCATAGATCATATTTACTATCAAGATCAAGTTTTGGTTTTAAAGGATTTTCATACTTTTTTAATATCTTTTTGAGTTTTTTGAATATTTTTACTAGTTCTTTTTGTTCCATATTTTATCAATTATAATCTTTTAGTAATAATCCCTCCAATTCGAGATTACTTCATATTTTTTTAATATGAATGATTTCAAGAAATGTGGTTCAATAAAAGTTATTTAAAATTTAAGATTTTATCGAGCCCAAAGCCAACTAAATGAGCCCGCTGTTAATAAAGCATAAATCAGTGCATCAAATAAATGCTTGAAAGTAAACGACCATGGTCTGCCAAACCAGATGGAATCCTGCACGACAGCTGTTCCGTAAGCAAGGAATGCAATTGTTCCTGTAAAACGAAATACAGTTAGATACTCAGCTCCAAAATCGATAAATCTGCTAGTCAAATATGCAATAAATATTCCTATAACAAGATAAAAAATAAATGAAAGAACCATGTTCTTACCCATAGATGGCATACCTTTAGGCAGAATTGTAAGAAAGCCTATAGGTCCTTCCTCGAATTTCCTGATGACATCAGGATTTTTACATTCGCTTCGTGATTTAACGTTAGGAATATTGTACTGACCGGGTTTTAATTCCTGTGGTTTTAAAGCATTTCTTGCTGCTTCTTCATCCGGCAGTCCTTTGTAATCGGATTTGTGATAGGGAAGAAGTGTCCAGATTATTGCGCTGGCTATCCATACAAATACTGCTGAAAGTAAAATGGGAAGCCAAAGTGATGTAATTGTGATCATGCTTTTGTCTCCTGCTATATTTTATTTTAAAATTTATTAAAATTATTAATGGATTAATGTGTTGTTTTATTGTCATACATTTTTGTGAATACTTCATTGACAGGTTCCCATAATTCAATTTTATTTCCTTCCGGGTCGATGATGTGTGCGAATTTTCCGTAATCGAATGCTTCTATTTTACCGACTACCTGCACACCCTCATTAGATAATTTTTCAAGAAGTTTCTCAAGATTCTCGACACGGTAGTTTATCATGAAATCTTTTTTCGATGGTTCGAAATATTCTGTTTTTTCCGGGAATGGACTCCATTGCAGATATCCTTTTCTTCCCGGGTTATCCGTGTCCCTGAATTCGAACATTGTGCCATATTCATCAGTTTTAAATCCCAGATGCTTCCCATACCAA
Source organism: uncultured Ignavibacteriaceae bacterium (assembly GCA_964472195.1). Lineage (GTDB taxonomy): Bacteria > Bacteroidota > Ignavibacteria > Tepidaquicellales > Tepidaquicellaceae > BS750m-G4. Next base: position 9,822 of record CAYYJH010000046.1, read on the forward strand.
TCTTTCATTTTATCAGGGTCTTTGCATTTGAAAAAAATACCACCAATTCCGGTTACTCTTTTTGTTGACATAAAAATTTTATATTTAATAAAATTTATTCTTCAATTGTAGAATATAGTTATTTGATAAAAAAAAGTTAATACATTTGTTTGTTGCATTTTACCAGATGTTTGGATTGTATTAAACAGGAGAAGTATATAAGATAAAAGTATCAGCGGAGCTTATCTGTTTTTGCTGCCATTATAAAATCGTTGACATGTAATCCCTGTATCTTATGTGTCCACCATGTAACAGTTACTTTCCCCCATTCTGTCAATATTGCTGGATGATGTTCTTCTTCTTCAGCGATTCCTCCGACCTTATCTGTAAATGATAAAGCATCTGCGAAGTTATCAAAAATGAAGATTCTTAATAATCGCTTGACACTATTTACTTCAATAATTTCCCAATCAGGAATTTGGGGCATAAAATCATTGATTTCTTCCTGTGTAGCTAAAGGTACTCCTGCTCTGCATATTTCACATGTCTTACCAGTTAATTCAGTCATTAAATTTTTTGTTTTATTTGTTAATTATATCTAACAGAATAAAAAATGATAAAATTTCCATTGTTTATTTAAAAAATCCGTGACTATGTAAAAATAATTTGTGATTTTAGGGATTCATCCTGATGGAAATACAAATATCTTCTTACCTCTCTCCTAAAATCCTTCCACTCTTTCAACTCTCTTGCGCCGAGTTTTCTATGAGCTTAATTGTATTTACATTCAATTCTTTCACTGCCCAATTCATCACATTCAATGAAAAATCTTATAATTACCTGCCTGCATGATTTTCCTTTCAAAATAAGATAATATCAACTATTTTAATCCCTCAGAATATGAAGAATTTATTAGAAAAAGGAACACGCTGCCTAATAGTCCAGTCAGAGTTTTCATCATTCAGTTTTTGGAATTATACTGCTGTATGTGAAGTATTAGGAGCAAAATACCCGGCTGCACCGTTAGGTCTGATGACAGTAGCAGCATTGCTGCCGCAGCAGTGGGATTTTAAATTAGTCGATGCAAACGTAGAATCGCTTCTCAGCGAACACTTCGAGTGGGCAGATATCGTTTGTACGGGAGGTATGCTTTCTCAGCAGAAAAGTATGATATCCATTATCGAAGAAGCTCATCAACATGGTTGTACGGTTGTCGTTGGCGGTCCGGATGTAACAGCTCAACCGGATAAATACAAGACTGCGGATTTCATTGTGCGGGGTGAAGGTGAGATTACAATTCCAATATTTATTCAGGACCTGGAAAAAGGCAGCAGCAGCGGGGAATACAATTCGACTGAAAGAGCAGATATGACAATAGCTGTAGTTCCCAGGTTTGATCTGATACGCTTTAGTGATTATATACACATAGGGATACAGTATTCCCGCGGTTGTCCCTTTAACTGTGAGTTTTGTGACATCATTGAACTCTACGGCAGGATACCCCGCGTAAAAACTCCCGAACAAATTATTAAAGAACTCCAGACTCTATATGATCTTGGCTATAGAGGTCATATTGATTTTGTCGATGATAATTTCATTGGAAACAAAAAGAATGTAAGGAAAGTCTTACCAGCTATTAAGGAATGGTCAGAGGCAAAGAAGTTTCCTTATTATTTTTCGACTGAATCTTCGATTAACATGGCAGAAGATGAGAATCTTTTGCAAATGATGAACGATGTGGATTTTAGATATGTCTTCCTTGGTATTGAAACACCGGATAATGAAATATTGGAATCAGTTAACAAGACAGTTAATTTAAACAAATCTATAGAAAAAGCCGTAAGTAAAATTCACTCTTACGGTATAATCGTGAATGCCGGATTCATTATTGGTTTTGATAGCGAAACAGAAAGAACAGCGGAGAATATGATAAGATGTATTCAGGATTCAGGTATATGCATGGCAATGCTCGGATTACTGTACGCATTACCACAAACACAACTAACAAGGCGTTTGCATGTTGAGAAAAGATTGTTTGAAATAGGTTCCACAGTTAGTGACGAAATAGACCAGATGACCAGTGGTTTAAATTTTATAACCGTAAGATCAAGATCAGATGTTTTAAAAGATTTTGTCAAAGTTATAAAATACATTTACGAACCTAAGCGGTATTATGAAAGAATATTTAAAACGTGTTTTATTTTAAAACCCGCTAACAAATATAAACCTGGTATTGTCAAGGTGTTTTTATATGCAAAGGCGTTTATCAAGCTTTGTAGAAGAGTAGGCTTTAACAGAACAACAGGATGGCTTTACTGGAAAATGATATTTACAATGCTAATAAAAAATCCTAGAGCAGTCGAATCTGCTGTTAATTTGTCAGCAATGTTTATGCATTTTCATAAACATTCAAAATTCATTATAGAACTTATAAACAAAGATATTGAAAATATCGAGAGTTCTGGAGAGGAGGAATATAATAAATCAATGATTTTTGTTCCTGACATGAGTTCCACCCTGCCTGTGCAAGCCGGCTGACGGATGTGTATTAAACCTTACATCTCCATCCTAAAATACTTCCACTCTTTTAGTTCTCGCGCACCGAGGTTTTCGTAGAACTTTATTGCATTTAAATTCCAACCAAGTACAGCCCATTCCATTCTACGGCAATCGTTATCTTTAGCTATTTTTATTAATTTATCCATGAATAGTTTCCCAATGCTTTTATTCCTGCTTTCTTCTGATATGAATATATCTTCTAAGTAAAGCGTACTCTTTGCTTCAAAGCTGGAGTAAGTGAAAAGATAAAATGCATACCCCAGCAGTTTACCGTTTTGCTCTGCTACGATTATTTTAAAAGGCGGGGAGTCGGAAAAAGCATCATCTAACAAACGCTTTTGTCCGGCTTCATCGGGTGGAGTGAGTTTCTCGAATTTTGCAAGCTCGAGTATGAGCCTTATTATTTCTTCGGAGTCAGTTTTGACAGCCATTCTAATCTTGATATCCATTTTTTCAATTTAATATGAGGTAAATAATGCATAAATTAACGAAAAATTTCCAGTATGAATAGATTAAACCTCTTACTTAGTTCATTATTATCGATTCTCTTTTCATTTTTTCTGCTTTTCAGTAATGTAGGAGTCGATTACATTACTTCATTCTCGGATGATGATGAAAGAAGAGCGTGCGAGGAAAAGTTCGCATCATTCGATGCCTCGCTTAAGGATAAACCAATCGATGAGATCATTGCAGACGTCGGGCTAAGCTTTTTGGGTACGGAGTATGTTGCTGGCACACTTGATGAAAATCCTGACGAGGAAGTGCTTGTCATCAAAATAAAGGGACTCGATTGCGTAACGTTCGTTGAGAATGCACTTGTCATTTCGCGATTGATAAAGAAAGGTAAAACCGATATCGAAGATTTCGAAAACGAACTTGAGTTCATCAGGTACAGAGACGGTAACAATACTGGGTACACGTCGAGGCTGCATTATTTTACAGACTGGATTTATGATAATGAGGGAAAAGGAGTTGTGAAAGATATTACGTATGATATTGGAGGAATTCTCTATAATAAGAATATTAATTTCATGACTACACATACGAAATCTTATAAACAGCTTTACGGGAATAGTAAGAACATATCGAAAATGAAAGAGGTTGAATCAGATATGAATGAAAGGGAGATGTTTTATATTCCTAAATCCAAAGTTGATAATTACTACGATCTCCTGAAGACGGGAGATATTATTGCAACCACGACGGATATAAGCGGATTGGATGTGACGCACACAGGTTTTATATACAAAGAGAATGGTAATACATATTTTTTGCATGCATCTTCTACGGAGAATGAAGTAGTAATATCGAGCGAACAACTCAAACAATATTTACAAAATAATAAAAAACAAACCGGGGTAATTGTTGCCCGACCTCTCTGCGTGAATTGATGAAACGGAGCTAAAATGGATAAGTTTATTGTAAATTACATCTTGCTTTGTTTTATCTGTTATTTTATTGGCTCCATCCCAACAGCTTACCTCTTAGTAAAAAGTAGATACAAAAAAGACATCACGAAAGAAGGTTCGGGTAACGTGGGTTCTTTGAATAGTTACGAGATTACAGGTTCGAGAGCGACGGGCATAATAGTCTTAGTACTGGATTTTTTGAAGGGTTTAATTCCAGCTTTTGTATTAACATACATCATGAAACTCCCTTTGTCGATTGTATTTCTCCCGTTGATTTTTCTCGTTGTCGGTCATAATTTTTCCATCTGGTTAAAATTCAAAGGTGGCAGGGGACTTGCTACTTCAGCCGGAATAGGAGTCCTAATTAATTTTTGGCTGCTTGTTATCTGGTGTGTGTTGTTTTTGTTTGCATACCAGATCAAAAAAAATGTCCATATTGGGAATATTTTTGCTACAATATTTATGCCAATAATAGTATTAATATTTTCGGATTTTATTGCAAGCTTTAATTACGATTGCATTATATTAAATTATTCTTCAAATTTTAATGGGTCTGAATTACTATTTGTATTCAGTTCCTCATTAAGTTTAGTTATATTGACAAAGCATATAAACCCATTCTTAGATTTAATTAGAAATCTTAAAAAGAATTAAATTGATGTTTCACATTTTCTCTGAATTGAGTCTTAATAATTCATTAACAATTTGCATATGAATAATATCAGGGATAAAGTAATAGTCTTAACCGGTGCTTCAAAAGGTATTGGCAGAGTAACTGCCAAAAAACTTTCCGAATATCATCCAAAATTTGTTCTCATCTCAAGGAATTTGCTTGAACTGGAAGAATTAAGGCAGCTGCTTGAATGTGAAGATGCAAACGTTCTTTTAGTGGAAGCGAACGTATCATACGAGAAAGATTGCAAGAGAATTGTTGAAGAAGCAGTTAATAAGTTTGGAACTATCGATGTATTAATTAATAACGCTGCACAATTCTGTAGAAACAAAGTGATCGATCTGTCGGTTGATGATTTTGACAGGGTGATGTCCACAAACATTCGCGGGGTTTTCGTAGTAACGAAACTTGCATTACCGTATATGATAATGCAGAACCGCGGAACCATTATTAATATATCATCGACAGCCGGCAAAAGAGGATATGTAGGAGGAGCAGCATATGCCGCTTCAAAATTTGCTTTAAATGGTTTTTCAGAATGCTTATTACGAGAAGTCAGGGAATATAATATAAGAGTACTTACAATCAGCCCTTCTGCTGTCGATACGAGTGTGAAAGATGAAAAGGATCAAAAGCAAATAGGGAAAGGAGTTTTTATGAGAGCTGAGGACGTTGCTGATTCTATTATACTATCTTTGAATCTTCCACAAAGAGGATTAATAAAAGACATAGAAATCTGGGGTACGAATCCCTAAAGTTAGAGTTATATAAGTATTTTTTTAATTAAGATTAATATCTTTATTTCGCAAACACTGAAAAATAATGGAGAAAAAAATATGAAAAACATTGATTACTCAAATGTAAAACCTCAGACATTTAATTTTGGAATCAGGAGAGGAAAATATTATGATGTTAATGATATAATGACAGATGGTTCGCCGTTGGAGGCAGAAGAAGTTGAGAAATTTGAAAAACTTGATTTAATTTACAGAACACTTTGTGGAATCATGTATAATTTTGGTCCCACAACAGGTCACCCAGGAGGTTCTATATCATCCGGAAGGTTTGTTGAAGCTGTTATTTATAAATTCGCTGACTATGATATAAAAGATCCGTTCTTAGAGAGTGCGGATTTAGTTTCTTATGCGGCAGGGCATAAAGCTTTAGGTCTTTATGCAATGTATGCTTTAAGAAACGAAGTTGTTCGAGCGTATAATCCTGAAGCATTACCAGGTGAGAATTTCCAGGTTCGGTTTGAAGATCTTTTGGGATTCAGAAAAAACCCAACGAATGTTTTGCCTTTATTTAAAAAGTTTAATTCAAAAGCATTAGACGGGCACCCTACTCCGGCAACACCATTTGTAAGGTTGTCTACCGGACCGAGTGGTATAGGTAATTCATCTTCGTTTGGTTTAGCGCTCGGTGCATTAGATCGTTACGGGGATTCAGCACCGAAAGTTCATGTGGTCGAAGGTGAAGGAGGTATGACACCCGGGAGAGTTGCAGAAGCGTTGGCTGCCGCATCGGCTTCAAGATTATATAATATTTATTATCACGTTGATTATAATCAAGCTTCGATTGATTCTAATAATGTTTGCCGCGAGGGTGACAAGAAAGGCGATTATGTTCAATGGGATCCAGAAGAGCTTACATATTTGCATGACTTTAATGTAATTCACGTGGACGATGGTAAGGATTTTGATAAGATAATGGCTGCTCAAATGTTCGCAAGACAAATTGATAATAAAATGCCAACAGCCATTGTTTACAGAACTATTAAGGGCTGGCAGTACGGGATTGAGGGATGTAAATCTCACGGTGCAGGGCACAAATTTGCTTCTGATGAATATTATTTATCTTGTAAACCTTTTGAGGAAAAGTTTAGTGTTACTGTCCCGAGATTCGAAGGTGAAAAAAACCTTGAAAACATAGAACAATGTTTTTATGATACACTGCTTGTCTTAAGGAAAGTTATTGAAGATGATAAATCATTCTCATATTTTTCTAAATCAATTTTAGAATCAAAAAAGAGACTGGATGCTTTAAGCAGGAAACCAAGAAAAGATTATCCTAATAAAGAAGAATTATACAGCAGTAAAGAAATATCCGAATTCAAAATACCTGAAGAGTTAAACATTGTACCGGGTGAGACAACAACAATCAGGGCTGCCCTGGGTTCTTCTTTAGGTTATCTTAATAAATTAACGAATGGTGCTATCTTTGGTGCGGCTGCTGACCTCCTTGGTTCTACGAGTGTTAATTTAGTAGGCGAATACTTTGAAAAAGGTTATTACGATTCGGTCGATAATCCTCATTCAAGAATTTTATCTATTGGGGGTATTTGTGAAGATGCAATGGGTGGTTTTATGTCCGGCTTATCTGTATTTGGTAGAAATATCGGTGTAAGTTCTTCTTATGGAGCATTCATTTCTGCAATGGAACATACACCCGCAAGAGTACATGGGATTGGAGAACAGAATAAGGTGATGCATTATGGAGGTGAATATAACACATGGATTATGATAAATGCGCACGCCGGATTAAAAACCGGTGAAGACGGTCCTACACATGCCGACCCACAGTGTCTGCAATTAATATCTGAAAACTTTCCTCCCGGTATTTTGATAACATTAACTCCCTGGGAACCAGGTGAGGTTTGGAACTTATTGATTGCCGGTTTAAGGAAAAAACCTGCTATACTCGCTCCTTTTGTTACACGTCCGAAAGAAGTTATTGCCGACAGGAAAAAATATAATATAGCTCCTGCTGAAGATTCTGTCAAAGGAGTATACGCTTTAAGAAAATCGGATAAAGCTGTTGGGAGTATCGTTTTGCAGGAAAGCGGTGTCACTATTGAATTTGTTACTAAAGTACTGCCAAGACTCGACAAGGAAGGGATCAATTTAAATATTTATTATATCTCCAGTGCAGAACTGTTTGATTTGCTGCCAAGAGAGGAGCAGAATTCGATTTATCCTGAATCTGTCGGAAGGGAAGCGTTGGGCATCACAGGTTTTACACTGCCAACTATGTATAAATGGATAACGAGTAACGAAGCCAGAAGCCGGATACTGCATCCGTTTAAGAAAGGTCATTATCTCGGAAGTGGTCCTGCCGAAGCGGTTCTTCACGAAGCAGGTTTAGATGGTGATAATATTTATAAAGAGGTGAAGAAATACTTAGGATAAAATCGTAAAAAATAGATATAACAAGTTAATATTTATATCATGTAATAAAAAAGCCCCGATTTAAACCGGGGCTTTTGTTTGAAATTAAACTTATTTTTTATTTTCTCTGGAATTTTTCTTCTTCGAGGGTAAATACTAATGAAATCCTGTGAGTATTACCTAATTCTTCATCACCATCGAATTTAGCAAATGAGTAATCTATATTGATTTTCGGCAGTTGTACACCGGCACCTAATGTAAGGTTACCGATATCATTGTATCCTCCTCTAATACTAAAGAGGTTTCTGAAGTTGTATTCCAAACCTGCATGCATATCGATTGAAACGGGACCGATGTTTACATTAGACGCTGATTTTCTGTTCTCAAACCTAACGTCAAAATCCAATACCGGAGTAAGCATTCCTTTCCAGAGTTCAATTTGATAAGCAGTTCCAATTTTTGCGGTAGGAGTGATCAATTCTTTTTTACCGGTTGTCCAGGATAGGTAAGTAGTAGTCAAATCCTGAAGATTTGCACCTAAATAAAACCTATTGAATGGACTGTACGAAACACCAAGATCAAATCCTAAACCCCATGCAGATTCTTCAGCAAGGTTTCTTCTGATAACTTTTAAATTTGCACCGTAAGAGAATTGCTCGGAGTGCCTTTTTGCATAAGTAAGATAAAATGCATAATCTGTAGCATTGAAATAAGTAATTTTATCGGGGTCAAGTCTTTCACCAGGGTCTAAAATGCCATTGCCATTGAGATCAATCAAAGCATTACGTGTGTCAGAAATATCATCAATACCCATTCGTATAACGCTTATTCCAAGTGAAGCATTAGAACCAAACGGAATTCCTAATGAACCGTAGTCATAGTTTACGAGATTACCAAATCTTTCATCATGCATTAATGAGAATTGGGGATAATTTATTTTAGAAAGCAGTGCAGGGTTCCAGTAACCAGCAGTAACATCGTTTACTAAAGCTACGTAAGCACCTCCCATTCCAAGCGGTCTTCCACCAACCCCTATTGCAAGAAACTCACCTGCATATTTATTTTGTGCGAATAAACTTGAAGATGAGATTGTTAAAAGGAGAATAATTATTAATGATGCTAGTTTTTTCGAATTTCTCATTTTTTGGTTAATTAGTTAAACAAAGATAGAATCTCGTATAATTATAACAATAATCCCCCTAATTAATTTCAGTAATAATGGAAAATATAAGCATATAATGCAATACTAAAATGAAAATTAAAGATATGTGTTTTCTAATTATTTAATTTAATCCGAGTGAATCCTTTTGTTTTTGAGTCAATATTTCAATTGCAATATCAATTTTCATTTCAACACTATCATCCAGGGGTTGACAGTATTCAAGAGCTTTGAGAGGTTCATCAACTAAATAATTCATAGATAAATCTTTTTTTAAAATAACAGGCATTCTTCTGTGAACATTTTTCATGAAACCGTTTGGCGATGTAGTAATTATCGAAGCTTTCGGTTCTGTGTCGATCATAACGAAAATTGATGGTAAAAAAAACAGTTCATCGTTTTTAAGAGAAATCCTGTGTGGAATTTTAACTTTACCTATTTCTTTCCATTCATAAAAAGCAGTTGCAGGGATTAAACACCGGTTTTTGTAAAATAGATTAGTCCAGAACTTTTTGTCTTTTATGGTTTCTATACGTGAATTGAATATTAATGGAGATTTTTTTTCTTTGTTAAATTGAATTCCCCAGTTCATTTCTTTTAAATGATAAGAATCTTCTTCGGATGTTATAGAAAGAACGTTGTTAGTCGGAGCAATATTCACCTGCTTAGTTTCTTCAACATTTTCGATGATAAATTTGCCGGCAAAATCCTTTTTTAATGTCTTGAATATTGATTCTCCTGTTTCTTTATTTTCAAATCTGGAGCACATAAATTTTTTTTTACTAATATGAATAACTTTGTTTCTTTGCAACTTTATAACTATAACACATTCAATTTAAATTTTTTTGGTAACATTAGCAATGCTATCATAACCTGTCTTGACTTCTTCCATCACGAAGTGATTCCTTGAGGAGAGGAATTCCTTCCCCAAAGGGAGGCTTTGCACCGGAGCCGCGAGCGGTATAAACCTTATCATATTAAACCTAACGTATATTTTCAACTTTTTAACATATTGATTTAATAAAATAAGTTTGATTATTGCAATTGTATTTTTGATTTTCAAAAAAAGACATGAAAGTGTATAAGCCGTCTGTTGATAAGGAAATATATTCTGTTGTGAAATATGTATTAGGAGAAAAATTATCAATAGATAACATTTTGCACTTAAGTTCAGATAATGTCCGGGAACTCTAATTTCGTTTTTCTGAACTTTACCAGTAGATGATGTTTTCAAAAACAAAAAGATATTATCGCATTCATGGTATTTATTTGAGAATTTCGATTAAATTAAATATAACCTATTATTTTGATTATAAAATAAACTATTACCATACCGAAGGAGAAAGTTAAAGACCTCGAAAGTCTATTGAATGCAGCGGAGTCGATACAAACATAGATGCTATACTTGCAAAAAAGATTTAAACACAGATATTTAGAAAAAGATTTGAGAACATTATACTGAAATCAGTACTGAAAAGCATTGCATTAACAAACATCATGATCTTATCACAAAGATAACTGTGCACTTAACTCATGAGGTGGAAGAATTATCAGATAATATACACAAGGCTTCTTATTTCTCGAGACAATAATTTTTTTCATCACTGCCATTTTTTAAATTTAATTTCATCTTACGCTACAGCTAAACATTACGACTAAATGAAATTAATAAGCGTGAAAAAAACATTCTGGTTTTTATTTGTTATCTTTATTATAATATTAGCCATTTTATCCTTTATAACTTTTAATGTTATAGATGTTAGTGAAGATGTCATGCAGGTCGTGGTAAGTTACGATTTTTATGATGCTATCCTGACATCATTGACGCCGATATTCTTTTTAATCCTCCTGATATTGTCCAACATAGCATTTATAAAGAATGATATTAGTTATTATTTTTGGATGACGTTGTTTTTGTATGTGGTTTTCACGTTGGTCAATCATGTTTATATAAGCGGCGTATATTTTCATTACAAAAAAATATGCGGAATATCGACGGGTGAAATTTCAATTACCGGTATACGGGGATTGATACTTTGCATGATTGCGATTTTCATTTGTGTGATAAATTATTTTACACTCGTTGTTATAAAAAAGAGAAGGAGCATAAAATAAAATTTTTGTTTTTATATAATAATTGAAAGACCTTTTTGTAAATATCGCTCTAAACCTTCCTTTAGATAAACTCTTCACGTATAAAGTACCGGATTATTACAGAAATACTGTTAAAAATGGTAAGCGGGTTGTCGTCAGCTTTGGAAAAAAAATATTGACTGGAATAGTATTGGAAATCATGAACGAGTGCAATCTAAAACGTGTAAAGAATATTAAATCTTTTCTTGACGATGAACCAATAATTACCGATGAGTTAATAAACTTTTGTAAATGGATGTCTGATTATTACTTAGCACCGATAGGTGAGGTTTTGTTCTCTTCCGTTCCGAGAAACATAAATATAAAATCAGAAGTGTTTTATTCGTTAGCAGAGGATTACAAAAAGAAACTGGATGAGACGAAATACAGTAATGAACTTTTAATAGATATAATAAATTTATTTGAGGGAAATGATAATCAAAAGTTAACACGAAACCAGGTAGAAAAAAGATTGAAGTCCACAGACCTCTCGAAAAATATTCTAAAATTAGTAGACGCACAAATTATAGTGCAGGAGAGTCTTTATTCCAAACCAACAAAGGAGAAGATTGTCAAACTAATAAGAAGAAATTATGGAACGGATGAATTAAATGAATTGCTGAAAGAGAAAAAGATTAAATCTGTCAGACAAAAAGAGCTGCTAAAATATTTAACGGAAAAAAATGAATACGAATTATCAGAAATAAATAAGAATATACAAATATCATTATCATCATTGGAGTCACTCGTTAGAAAAGAGCTTATTAAAATAAGAAAGGTTCGCAAAATAAGAGGTCCTGAGGAAATATTCACAGAAGAATCTAAGAAGATAGTTCTAAATAAAGAACAGTTAGTTTGTCTTGATAAAATTAAGAAGGCGGTCGAAGAGAATAAATTTAAGACATTTCTTTTACACGGAATTACGGGAAGTGGTAAAACGGAGGTTTACATAAATGCTATCGAAAATGTTGTAAAGAAAAAGAAGAATGCAATAGTTCTCGTTCCTGAAATATCGCTTACTCCACAATTAATTCACAGGTTTAAAAGAAGGTTTGGTAATATAATCGGGGTTATTCACAGCAAACTTTCTGATGGAGAAAGGCTGGACACTTTCGATAGAATATTGAGTGGTGATTACAAGATTATAATAGGTGCACGATCAGCATTGTTTTCCCCTGTAAAAGATATAGGAATAATTGTAGTTGACGAGGAACATGATTCTTCATACAAGCAGGAGAGTTCACCAAGATACCAGGGAAGAGATTCGGCGATAGTAAGGGGGATGATGTGCAACGCAGTTGTTGTTCTGGGTTCAGCGACACCGTCACTCGAGAGTTATTATAATGCAATGAACGGAAAGTATGAATTATTATCTCTGCCTGAAAGAGCTACAAAGATAAATCCTCCTGAAATAAAAATAGTTGATCTAGAAAAAAGAGATAAAGAAAGATTGAAGGAGTTTCTGGAAAGCCAGAGTAATAAAATTAAACAAGACTTTATTGATTATATTGATAGAGTTAGAGTTAAGTTTTTATCGAAGGAGATTATAATCGCTATAGATGAAAGATTGGATAAAAAGGAAAGTGTGATATTGCTTCAAAATCGACGTGGATTTCACTCTTATATTGAGTGCCTTGACTGCGGCGAGGTAGAGATGTGTGTTCGATGTAATATTGCATTAACGTATCACAAAGCTTTTGGGCAGTTAAAATGTCATTACTGCGGTTTTACAAAAAGTATGATAAAAAATTGTACCAACTGTAATTCAGACAGGTTGATCCCGAAAGGTGCTGGCACTGAGCGAGTAGAAGAAGAGCTTGTAAAACTTTTTCCAAAAGCTGTAATTGAAAGGATGGACTCGGATACGATGAGTTCAAAAGTTCTTTATCAAAAAATTCTGAAAGCTTTCTACGATAAGAAAATCGATATACTTGCCGGTACGCAGATAATTTCAAAGGGTCTGGATTTCCCGGAAGTGACTCTGGTAGGAGTAGTTAATGCTGACATTGGTTTATTAAATCCCGATTTCAGGGCAACGGAGAACACATTTCAAATACTGACGCAGGTATCAGGCAGGAGCGGCAGGAATGTAAAGAAGGGGGAGGTTTACATTCAAACAAATCATTCAGACTATCACGTGTTCGAAAATGTAAAGAATCACGATTATAAGAGTTTTTATGAACAGGAAATTAAAACCAGGGAAGCTGCAAACTACCCTCCATTCAGCAGGATAGCATTAGTAGAGACAAGTTCGATCGATAAAAAGCTCACCGAAGGAAAGATAAAAGAGTTGTACAATTTTGTTAAAAGAGCAGACAAGAAAAACCAACTCGATATCCTCCCGCCTAATCCGCCATTGTTTTCAAAACTGAAAGACCGCTACAGGTATCATCTTTTAATAAAATCAAAGAAAGTAAAAGATCCCTCCGGAAAATATATCAATAAAATATTAAAAGATGTGAAAGGTTACGCTGAAAAAAATATTTCATCGAAAGTAAAAGTAAAAATCGATATGGATGTAGTGGATTTGTTGTGATGACTCTGTACCCCCGCAAGGATTCTCCCAAAGGGATTCCTTCGGAAGAACCCTGACTAAATGTTTTAATTTTTTATATTAAAATGAAAATTACAGAAGGGAACACAAAATTATTATTAGTACCCCCGCAAGGATTCTCCCAAAGGGATTCC
>CAYYJH010000047.1:0-20121 GCA_964472195.1 uncultured Ignavibacteriaceae bacterium
ATGAAATTAATGTTGAAAGGCATAATGTTAATTACCAGCAGTTTGAAGTTGAGAAAGCTCCGGAAGCAGTCAATCTGAATTCGATAAGGAGTTCCATCAATTATCCGGAAATTGCAATTCAGGGAAACATTGACGGTAGAGTAACTGTGAAGGTCCTTGTCGGAAAAGATGGAAGCGTTATAAAGATCGGTAAGATAAGTGGACCGTCTGTATTCCACAATGAAGTCAGGGATAAAGTGTATGACCTGCAGTTTACACCTGCGCTTCAAAATGGAAAATCAGTTAACTGCTGGGTCAGTGTACCGTTTAATTTCAAATTAAAATAATTTTAAATTGAAGATTTACCGATTGTAGTGTTGAGAAGCATAGCGGGAATATTTATGATAATAGTAATCAGACTATAATATTTTGAAGTTCTGATTGCTGCTTAATAAGAAACGCAAGTTTTAGTCTTGCGTTTCTTATTATGAATTAATGTTTGATTTTTAACAGCATTTTGATTCGAGATATAAAATATGACAGTTTTATTCAAAATTGAAAAAATTTAAAGCTTTTATTAATGAATAGTTCTCATATAACAACAACGATTATATTATATCACTCTTTGTCAGAATATTTATTTAAAAAATAAGAGTTTATATAAAATCTGGCATAGTGATTGCACATATTATTTAAGAATTGTATAAACTTATAAACTATCACAATGGAAAATCATAATCTTTATAACGATGAACTATTTGTTCGAACGGCATTATATAATAAGATGTCTGAACAAAATATTACTGAAGTTCAATTAAGACCGGCAATTGAATTCAACCTACCGTCTAACGGTAGAGTGAGTCTGTTAATATCCGATATAAACGGAAGAAAAGTTGTAACTTTAATCAATAACAAATATTTGAAAAAAGGATTTTATTCTCGGGAATTGGATTTTTCTAATCTTCCCGGAGGAGAGTATTATTATAAAATTGAAACTGAGAACAATAATCAAATCAAAAAGCTTCAGCTAATAAAATAAAGAATTATAAAATTCTTTAGATTGTCAAAATATTCAAACTACAAAGTTTACATTAAATAAACTTCACATAATTTTCGTTAATCCAATTTCTAAATAAGTCAATATTAAACCTTCGCACTTAAAATTCAAACCCGAATAACATTCCGAAATAAAACCTCCACTCTTTACCGTATGTCACCTTCTCTCCAAGAAATGTTCTGGAAAATTGATCTAAACCATACGCTGCATTGAAGAAAATACTTGTCGGAAACAAATAAAAAGAAAAGGTCTGCAACCGAAGTTCTGCACCCACATCTTTTTTAAAATCATTTATATCGAATTTGTCGCCATCCCATGCATTACCAAAGTCACCGTAGATTGAAAAATAAAGTTTATCGAGGTAAAAGGGGGATATTCTTGTGTCAATGTTTGTAAACAACGGAAACCTGTATGTAATATTTGCAGTTGCAACTCTTCCACCTCCCAACGCATAAAACGGGTAGCCTTTCATTCCCGGTAATCCTGTTGCATAAAAGCTGTAGAAATCATCGACAGGGGGTCCGAATATTACAGCACCTCTCAGTTTAAACGAAAAGCTGTGTTTATTATTAAACAAACCAAATGATTCTGTCCAGTCAGCATCAAGTTTGTGGAGTCTGTTAGTTGTGAATTTATCAACTACCGTTCCATCATCCTGTACTTCTAATTCGGGATTAATGTCACTTATTTCGTAATCATATTTAATGTTAACCTTTCTTCCTATGAAATCGATGTCCATATTTCTGTTCGGGAAAGCACTTGCATAATGATAAGTCAAAGACAGGTTATTAGCTTTGAAGTAATCTTGAGAAGATGCTCTTACCTGCAACCCGCTTTGCGGGATAATAAAGTTATCTATGCTGGTAGCGTATTTAGAAAAAGAATATATGAATTTGAAATTATGGTTTCGGTTTATCAGTTTGAATGCCATCCCGAGGTCAAATTCGAGAAGGTCATACTCAACACCTACGTCAACAGTATCAATGCTCGCAATTAACTGTCCTGTGGATTTTCTTGTTATATTATATCCTTCAAGTGTTAACACAGGATTAAAGTGTAGTGTATTATTGAAGAAATCTTTGAAAATCGGAAAACCATTCTGATATTGAAACTGAAGGAATAAATCCCTCTCAAATTTTTTATTCATGGCAGCTCCACCGAATATAGAAAAACGGTTGAGTACTTCATCAGAATAGAAATACAAACCCGGTTTGATTGCATCTAAAAAATTCCAATCGTCACCCTTTGTGTAATTGTCAAATCTTAGTATCGGGAAAAAAGCAATTTGAGTAAAAAGACTTTTATAAGGTTTCGATTTTAATATTGAGATGTTTTTATCATCGAAATTTTTAAGTTTTTCCCAGTCGAAATTATTTTTCCCTACTGAACTTAGAGAATCTGCATTAGCGTATTTTTGAACCAGTCTTGGAGGTCTATTGTATGAACCCAATGTGTCAACATCATGTTCTTCAAAATTTTCGAGTAATGCGATTTTATATCCTGTAGATTGATACGATGCATACGCGATGTTTCCCGCAGTATCTACGGTAGGCATGAAAGCACCGCCTAAAACGTTGGTGATCTGCTTTAGGTCCTTAGTATTCATATCATACGAGTAAATATTATAAATGCCCGTCTTGTTCGAGGTAAAATAAAGTTTACTCCCATCTTTTGAAAAGACAGGATTGCGTGTATCTACTCCCTTTTCATCAAATAAAAATGCCATCTCACCCGTATTTATATCAATCGTTGCAATTTTTCTGGATTCATTCAAAGCATAATCAAAGATTATCCTGGTACCTTCATTCGAAAATTTTGGATTGAAAATCTGTTCACCGTTATTAAAATGAGTCAGTGCTAGTTTATTTTTTCCATCAGAATCTGCAATATTTAAGTTGAGGGTTCCATCTTTATTTACTATGTAACAAATTTTTTGACCATCAGGTGAATAAGAAGGGGAGAATGCTCGCAAGTTGTTTGTTAATCTTCTTTCATCTTTTGTTTTAATGTTATATTCATAAAGATCGTAAACAGTTGAACCATGAATAGTTCGGGGTGAATTTCTTTTAGCAAATACAATTTTTTTGCCATCTGGCGACCAGTTGTAGTTTGAAGCGATCGGTGAGATCAGGAATTCTTTTTCTTTCTTTTCGATATCATAAACAAACAATCCCGTATTTTCATAATCAAAATCCTGATTCGATAAATATGCGAGCTTTTTACCATCCGGTGAAAACTGAGGGAAATAATTGGCAAAACCCTCTTCTTCTATTAGTTCACCTTCAATTTTTGATATCTTTACATCTTTTAATCTTTCAGTGTAATCTCTTTTGAGATAGCCTTTCCATTCATCATATAGTTGTTCACCATCAATACTAAGAGATTTCTCCACAGCTTTATCCATACTGAAATTTGTTAGGTCACTAAGGTTCTCGGATATATCACGCAACTTATCCTCACCGTAATTTTCTGCAATATATCTTGTTAATGCAAAACCGGAATTATAAATGGACTCAGCTTTAAGAGTTGTTATAGAAGAAAACTGTCCCATTTCATTCCAGGTTAGCATGTTGTTACCTTCTACATGCATTCTTAGTATCATATCTCTGTGTGGATCCCAATAATCATAATAAAATGGCTGCCTCATATATTGAGCAGTTCCTTCAGCAAACCATGCTGGAACGCCTACTCCTGAGATTGGATAAGATATTATAACATTTGGATAACCATATAAAACATCCGGTCTTCTTTCTTTTTCATAATTGAGTACTTGTAAATAAATTGCAGGAAGCTTTCTGGAAAACTTCATTGAAAGCTGTATTTGAATTATATGAACATATTCATGTGTAATTACGTTGCGGAGCCAGTTTGTCGTGCCCCTGAGTTCGAAGTTAAGTGCAGAAGCATAGATACCGATTCTGTTATTATAAAAATCTGTTGCTCCGTTGGCAATATCCGATACATCAGAAACTATGAAACTTACTTTTTGGTCCGGTTCATATTTATAAAGAGAAGTTATAGGTCCGTATATTTCTTCGGCTATTTTTGCAATTGTTTGTGCTGTTCTTTCTGTTCCTTTGTGATAATTGATGTAGAAATGATCAGTCTCAATCGTAAACCACTCGAGTTCAGGATGTGGGTCAAATTGTGAGTATGTATTATAAACTGGAACAAAATTAAAAATCAAGCATAAAAGTACAATAAAAAATGTTTTTTTATTAATCATTGATTATCTATTTGTTAATAATTATAATTGAACTGATTTTTGCTGATATAGTAATATTCAGCGAGAAATTTAGCGGGTAGAAATTATCAATAAGTATACAACTTTTTTAAAAATTAAATGAGTGCTTATAGAGAAAATTATACGTTTTGACATTTATTTTTCATTTTCGAATATGCACTCAAAATTTATTACTAATAATAATCTCAAAAGAAATTTATTAGTAGTTACAATAATAATAAATCTATTTGCTATATACAATGTTTCTTTTTCACAAGGCAGAAGGCATTTAGATCCATTCCAAACCGGGAACTACGTATATGGTGATTCTCTCGGTGGTGAATTTAACGACTCGCTCAAAGCAATTGAGGATTCCCTTCGAAACTTACCTGTCGATTCTACGGCAAGAATAAAATATTTTACGTATGAACCTGAATATTATTTCGGAACTAAAATTACAGATTATCATCACCCATTATTACTCGGTAATTCTTCACATATACAATATAACGTCAGCTTTGATTCTACCGACAAAGTAATAATACGACAGACTTTTCTTGGGGAAGACATCAAAGCACCTCTTATTATAACTAGCGAAGAATATATAAAAGAACTTTCAATAATTAATCAGGAAAATATCTTTTCTGATATTGTTTCTGAAAAATTTAAGGGCGTTACTGTTGATGAACTATCGGAGCTTTTTGAAAAATTCACCGATATTACAATTCCATTACCATTTAAAAGTGAAACTATATTCGGACCCCCGACCATTAATCTAAAAATAAACGGTGGAATAGATATTACTGCATCCTATCAAAACATTACAAGTGAAACCGAGTATGTATCACAAACAAGCGGTACTCAGAACAACATAAATTTTAAACAAGAAGTTCAGGTAACTGCCAAAGGGACAATTGGCGATAAACTAACTATTGATGCAGATTGGAATACTGCAAGGGTTTTCGATTTTGAAAACCAGCTCAAATTGAAATATACAGGTTATGCTGATGAAGTAATTCAGAAAATAGAAGCGGGTAATGTTTCACTTGATACTAAATCAGGTCTAATTCAATCTACGCAGGCGTTGTTCGGAGTTAAAGGTGAGTTTAAACTCGGACCCTTGACTTTATCGACAGTTGTTTCTCAGAAAAAAAGTAAACAAGAAACCAAAGATTATACGGGTGGTGTTCAGGAAACAACTTTTAACATAGCAGCATATGATTATTCTGATAATCACTTTTTCCTTGATACTTTATACAGAACAAGTTTTATAGATGTATTCAATAATACTTCAGGGGTTTTAAGTCAATCAACTTATAATAGTAGGGTACTAAGCAATGATGTTACTTTTGAAGTTTGGGTTCAAGCAGAGGTGACGGAAGTTAATAAGAGATGGGCGGTAGCCTACACACAGTTAGAACAGGAACCTGCTACTGGTTATCCTGATTCTTTAATTGTCACATCTCAGGAACCAGGGTTAAGATTTTTTGGATACTTTAGAAAACTTAGTCCTTCAGAATACACAATACATGAATATGCAGGATTTTTAAGTCTTAAAATAAATGTGCCTGATAATTACCATATAGGAGTTACATATAAAACAGAAGATCTTAAAAAATATGGTGTTGGCAGCATTGGAACAGGACCACAGGATACTTTATTGTTGAAAATGATAAAAACTGAAAATCAGAGCCCCGATCAGACTCCACTTGCCTGGAAGTTAAAAATGAAAAATATATATCGTTTACCTGTTTCTAAAGTTGTTAAAAATGGATTTAATCTACAAATAAAGTATGAAGATAATGGAGTTCTCGTGACAAAACTTCCAGGGACCGGTATAAATGATGACCTACTGCAAATATTAAAATTAGACAGGTATCAGCCGGACAGCAGGCAACCCCCGTCAGATGGAATTTTTGATTTTCTCCCCGGCACGACTATTATTACAGAAACAGGTGATATTATTTTTCCCAGTTTAGAGCCATTTAGAGAAAGTTTGGTCGATGCTGGATTAAATGATTCAAGCAGTTTTGTATTCGACGAATTGTATACGGAAAGGAAATCTATTGCACAAAATACTCCTTTAGCAACAAAATATTATATCGTCGGTAGTGCAAAAGGTGAAGCTGGTATTAGTAATGTTATTAATCTTGGATTTAACGTTGTTCACGGTAGTGTTAAAGTTCTTCTTGGTACACAAGAATTACAAAATAATGTTGATTATTCTGTTGATTATGGAACGGGTGTCGTAGTAATAAGAAACGCTGCAGCACTGGCATCCAGTGATTTGAGAGTAACTTATGAAACAAATGATCTCTTTACATTAGCCTCTAAAACATTAATTGGATTGAGAGCTGATTATGAGTTACTGGAAAATACAAATTTAGGTTTTACATTCGTTAATCTAAAGCAGGAGACCTTAAACGATAAAGTAAGAATTGGTGAAGAACCAACAAATAATTCTATGTTTGGACTTGATTTATCTACCGAGATAAAATCAAAATTCCTAACAAACCTGGTAAACTCTCTACCCGGATATAATACAAAGGAAGAATCGGCATTTACATTTAAAGGAGAGTTTGCAGCGATTACTCCTGATCCTAATACTAAGAAAAGCAGGATACCTCAGGATAATAATGAATCTATTGCTTATGTCGATGATATGGAAGGAGCAAAAAAGATCGTCTCGCTCGGTACTAATTACAGCGGGTGGACTATGAGTTCAATACCAGTTGACAGTACTATTATGAATTATGGAGATACCACGAAATCACTCGCCCAGAATAAAAGAGGTAGGATGAGATGGTATAATGTTCCTAATGATGTCGAAGTGAAAGCTGTATATCCTGAAAGAGAAGTAACATCCGGTCAGGAAACTTTAACACCTTTTTATATACAATTTGATCCCCAAAACCGGGGTGTTTACAATTATAACGGAGGGTTTGATACGAATACTGTTAGAAAGACCAACTGGAATGGAATAATGAAATATTTGAATACGACTTCTACTGATTTAATCAATGAGAATATAAATTTTATTGAGTTTAATATGAGAATTGAGGACTTTTCAAATCTTCCTTCTATTGATTTGACAGATGCTCAACTAATTATAGATTTAGGTTCTATATCAGAAGATGCCATACCAAATGGTAAAATTGATTCAGAAGACAGATTGCAAACGGGAATATTACAGCAGGGAGATGATATTGGTTTAGATTTTAAAACTAACCAGCAGGAATTAGATACTTTTAATGTTTTAAATCAGACTAATTATACATTGAGCAATTTCCCGGGAGGTCAGGATCCTGCACTTGATGATAATCAATTCTTACAGTCACAACTTCTAAATGATGTCAATGGTACACAAAACAACGCTAATCTTGAAGGCAAAAATAGACCGGATACAGAAGACCTAAACAGAAATGGTGCTCCTGATTTCTACAGTGAGTATTTTGAATATGTAATTAGTCTTGATACTACTAATAATCAAAGGATATCAGGAAGAGGTAGAGAAGGAAGTGGATGGTTTCAGTATCGGATTCCTTTATCAGAATTTTCAAAGATAATAACGACTACTAATAATCAGCCTACTCTAACTAATATTCAATTTGCAAGAGTATGGATAAAGGGTATTGATCAGCATATTAGGATTGCCTTGGTTGATTTCAATCTTGTTGGAAATCAGTGGTTTAAACCTAATAAGACTGATACAACCTATAATATATCTGTAGTTAGCATTGAAGAGAATCGCCAAATATATATGAGTCCTGTCGCGGGTAATGTCCTCAGACAAAATGTCCAGAATGTTTCCGGTGTGGAAACATTGTCTAACGAACAATCAGTATCGATTCGCGTAAGTAATTTAGTAAAAGGTGATAGAAAAATAGCAGTAAAAGATTATCAAATAAGAACCTTAGATCTTTTCAACTATAAACAGATGAAATTGTTTGTGAATGGTGATCCGAGTTTCAATTATGTTGACGAGAACACGTATGATGCAGCTATGGTTATTAGGTTTGGAACAGATTCTAACAATTTTTATGAATACCGGGCACCCATACATCCCGATGTAAGACCCGGTCAGCCATGGAATTCACTGAATGAAGTTGCTATTACCTTTTCAGATCTTACTGGTATAAAAATCACGAGAGATTCTATAAATCAGGTTGTTGATATGCCTGTTCCAAACGGTCCACCGGGAGCTTATTACAGGATTAAAGGAAGTCCGGATTTACAAAATATTCGGGAATTTGAATTAGGTGTTGAATGCAACAGGGATGCTTTGAATTCATCGATAACGGGAAGCGTTTGGTTTAATGAGATAAGGGTTTTGAACGTTAACGATGACGATGGCTTTGCTTTTAATCTAAATGCAGGCATTAAGTTTGCTGATCTTGCTAACTTTAGCTTTAGTTTTCAAAAGCAAGACCCAAATTTTCATGCTATTGATACAAGGATTGGTTCCAGGTATACCGGTCAATCATGGGATTTTAGCGGGACTGTTAATATTCATAAATTCATAAACAATGCTCTTGTTTCATTATTCTCTGACGAATGGAAAGATTTCATAACTATTCCTATTTCGTTCAGACATACTGAAAGTTTGACTAAACCAAGATATTTCCCTGGTTCCGATATTGAACTTGATAAAGCTGTTGAGGAAAGATATAACAAAGTACTTGCTGAAACAAACGATGAAAATCTTGCCAGACGGGAGAGCGAGAATCTTAGAATAGAATCTCAAACACTGGAAGTTAGAAATAATCTTTCATTTAGTGGATTGACATTTAAATTTCCTGGAAATAACTATCTGGTAGATAACATTCTGAATACAATTACATCTAACTTCACGGCATCATTTAGGGATTATAGAGATTTTACTTATGAAAATCAAAGTGACTTTTCTTATAACGGGGATATAAGTTTTACACCCGAATTTGGTTTGGCAGATAAGCTCAATTTAAGTATCGGTAAATTGATTAATTTTGGAGAAGAGTATAAAGATGCTAAATTGTATTTCTTCCTTCCGTTAATTCCTCTGGCACCGTTGTACTCAGATAACTTCACTGCTACTACGGATTTTAACCGATCTCAAAATAGATCAAAACAAAGACTGTATAATTTTGATGATCCTACGGGAAGATCATTTACGGCAAACAGAGGTTTTGGATTCAAATGGAAATTTATTGAGAATTGGATTGTGGATCTCACAGGGTCGTATGATTTTAGAGTTGGCAGCAATCTTACACCGTTGTTGACGAATAAGGATAGTCTAAATACTCCCAGAGCAGAAAGCGAAATATTTGGAGATATCTTTTTTAATAATGGTTTAGTCAACTTTGGTGATGATCTTGATTATACACAGACAACCGTATTCAATCCAAAATTTAATTTACCGGTGATCAAAAAATATTTAGATATTAATTTAGATTATTCTGCAGCTTACGGTTGGATAAATCCTAATACAACAACTAATATTGGTTATAATGTTCGTTATTCGACCACAATGAATGCAGGTACCAACTTAAAGATAAAGGATATATTGTCAATATTTGATGGTGGTTCTGATATTCAAAAATCAAATCAAGGTAGTGCCAGCAATAGTAAAAACGCACAAATATCGGATGATAAACAAAGTATAACTGATATATTTAAAATACTAAAGTCTTTTATCCCAGATAATATTAATGCTACATTTAATCAAACTAATGCAGTTTCTAATCCAGGAGTAGAAGGCAGACCGGGATTCGGTAACTTCTGGTTGAGTCCAACTACAAAGGATGAATTAGGTCCTTCAAGATTATACCAACTTGGATTGAGTATGTATCCGGGGAAGAGAACACCAAATTTGTTTATTACCGATGCGTTCAGTCAATCTAATAACCTGTCTTTAACCGCAACAATTAACCCTATCATACCTGAGGCGATTAGGGTGAACCTGACTTTTAAAAACTCCTGGGGATTTAATAATACAAATTCGTACACATCGAGGCAAGACGGTTCGTTAGGTAATCCTACTAATAAAAGTAATACCAATACTTTCGGACACACAATGTTTTTTGCCGGTGATGTTGAAGAATTACGTTTTGAAAGTTCTACGAATTCTGATATTAATCTTAAAAATATTTCTACAGCTTTTAAAGAAAATATTGCCTCTATCCCATTCCCAAATTGGAATATGACTATTTCAGGTGTGGAAAAGTTTCCTATGTTTGCTCAGTTTGCCACTTCTGTTACGATTGAAAATAGTTTTTCATCCGAATATAACGAAAGTTTTTCAGTTGATTTAAATAACATTGAAAGACCGACCAGACAAACTGTTACACAATCCTTTAATCCCTTGTTTGGAATGAATATTACATTTAAGGAACTGCTCGGTGGCAGCTTAACTGCATCATTCAGGATTAATAATTCTATTTCCAATACATTAGTGCCAACAGGTAATTTAATTCAAACAACAAATACAAACGATTGGAGTCTAACAGCAAATTTTGCTAAAGCAGGTTTTGAAATACCATTATTTGGCTTATCTCTTAAAAACGATATATCTTTCGACCTTACAATTTCTAAGAATATAAATAATCCAACAGATTATATTTTCACTTCCGATATTCCTGATAAGATTCCGGGAAATGGTTCATCTGTATTCACAGTCAATCCTTCTATACAATATTCATTAAGTTCGAAAGTTCAGATGCAGGTGTTTTATAAATATATTCGTACAGAGCCGACACAGCAAACGCTTAATACTGTACCGAGGACTTCCAATGAGGGTGGTTTGAATATTAGAATATCTATTCAGTAGGGGAAGTTCATAAGTAACTTAAGAGATTACTTCTAATTTATAATTATATCATTTGAAATAATTTTCGATCTGATTTCCTCAACTTTTGCCCTTACATCTTTTGGGATAAGTTTTTCATTATTCTTATCATATACATAGTTCACTCCTTTTTCCTTTAATCCTAAGGTTTTTACACCGCCTGTAAATTTGCCATCCAAGAAATCACTAATAGTCTGATAAATTATTTCGTCAACTTGCTTTGTCATACTTGTAAGAACAAATCCTGGTGCTTCATTGTATTGGTCGAGGTCAACACCAATTGATAATTTTTTCTCTTCCCGTGCAGCTTCGAACAAACCAAGACCTGAGAGTCCCGATGCATGGTAAATTATATCTGCACCGTTGGAATACTGGCTGAGTGAAATCTCTTTCCCTTTTCCCGGATTCTTAAAGCCATCCGAAGAAACACTTACGTAAGCGACTAAAACTTTGCAATCAGGATTGACATAATTTACTCCTTGTACGTATCCATTCTCGAACTTTTTTATGAGTGATGATTCCATTCCACCAAGAAAACCAACCTTGTTTGTTTTTGTTAGTAATCCAGCGATTGCTCCGACAAGAAATGAACCTTCATTCTCCTTAAATTCTAATGCAGTAAGGTTATTCGGAATTTCATTATCAGGGTTGACAGTGTAATCAATACACCCAAACTTCTTATTTGGAAAATCTTTTGCCACAGTTGTAATATCTTCAGTGAATATGAAACCTACTGCGAAAACTAATCCAATATCGTTTTTGCTTGCCAATTTCCTTAAAGCAGATTCTCTATCAGCACCGTCTCCCGGGTCGATGACTTCGAATTCTATACCAAAATCCTGCTTGGCTTTTTCTAATCCTTGATAAGCAGCATCGTTGAAAGATTTATCACCTCTTCCGCCTATATCAAACACGAGTCCTATCTTTTTCTTGTTATTTGTATTATTATTAGCAGAGTTTTTATTTTTGTTACACGAAAATAGGATAAATACTAAAAGTATAACGGGAGTAATAATAAGAATATTTTTCATATCAAATAATAAAATATAATAATTTGGGAAAAAATATAAATGGAGAATTTAATTGGCTGCTTTAGTCACATCTTCTTTAACTACATGATGCAGCCTGCAGCGGGCTTCATAATGGTTTTCTCCTCCGACTAAAACCCGGTCAGTACTTTCGGTAACTCTTTGAGTTCTGTTTGCCGGTGCACCGCAAATAACACATACCGCAAGTGTTTTAGTAATATATTCAGCAATAGCAAGAAGTTGAGGAATAGGTTCAAATGGTTTTGCTCTATAATCCTGATCGAGTCCTGCAATGATTACTCTTTTACCTGAATCCGCTAAAGCCTGGCATACGTCCACAAGATTATTACCAAAAAATTGAGCTTCATCTATACCAATAACTTCAACATCAAAACTTTTTTCGAGTATTTCTTCTGCATCTTTTAGAATCTCAGAAGGATAAGATTGTTCGTTATGTGAAACTATGGAAAATTCACTATACCGATTGTCTATTTTAGGTTTAAATACTATAACCCTTTGTTTAGCGATCTCCGCTCTTCGAATTCTTCTGATAAGTTCTTCAGTCTTACCTGAAAACATACTTCCGCAAATTACTTCAATATGTCCTGATTTTTTGTAAGTTCTTATTTGTAAATTTTCATTCATTGTTAATCCTGTTTATCATTTTTTCACGAAATTGAAAAATAGATCTATTCGTTAAGTGTAAAATTTTCTGGAAAAAGATCTTTTAATTCATAAATCTTATAAACTTTTAGTGATTTAGCTAATATAATTTTCACATCACTGTTAAATTCCATCATGAATTGTCTGCATGCACCACACGGAAAAGATATTTCATTTTTATCGTTAGCGATAGCAATTGCTTTAAAGTTATTCTCACCGTCAGAGATTGCTTTTGCATAAGCTACTCTTTCAGCACAAATAGTTAATGAATACGACGCGCATTCTATGTTCGAGCCCGTATAAATCTTTTCTGTATTCGTAATTACTGCTGTACCTACTCTAAAATTTGAATAAGGAGCATACGCAAACTGTAGTGCTTCTCTCGCCTTGGAAATCAATGTTAGATATCTGGAATGCAATGTATTGGATTTGTTTCGATTGATAATATATATATTTCTATGTATATTATCAAATATTTTATTCTTCAACTTATGAGATGAAACGAAGGGCTATATTCCGATTCTTCGATAGATATTTTGGAATTCCTATATTGATCATAATCTCAATCTTCCTTAAAAGGAAAAAAAGACTTCCGATTGAAAATATCAGGAAGATACTTATTGTTAAACTTGCGGCAATAGGTGATTCAATTTTAATGATACCAATGCTAAGAAAGTTGAGAAAATCCTTTCCGGATTCAGAAATTACTTTTGTCTGTTCTTATATTAATGAAGATATAATTCGAAAGATTCCATATATAGATAAAATTATCAATTGCGATGTTCACTCTTTTC
Source organism: uncultured Ignavibacteriaceae bacterium (assembly GCA_964472195.1). Taxonomy (GTDB): domain Bacteria; phylum Bacteroidota; class Ignavibacteria; order Tepidaquicellales; family Tepidaquicellaceae; genus BS750m-G4. Next base: position 13,568 of record CAYYJH010000047.1, read on the forward strand.
TCAAGAATCCTTTTGGTTTTTTAAAGTTTATATCAAAGATGAGACAAATACGCTATGATATTGTTATTGATGCTGGGCAGTGGGAAAGGATCAATTCAATTATAACTGCCTTTATAAAAAATGATTGTTCAATAGGATTTAAAACAAATGGTCAGTATAAGCATTTCATTTATAATATGGTTGTTCCCCACCAAAGGAAAAAACATGAGTTAGAAAATTTCATTGATTTACTTTCTCCATTAGGTATAACCGTAAATGGAAATGATAAAAAATTAGAATATTTTTTAAGTAATGAAAATCGTAAATTTGCATATAGATTCTGGCAAGAAAATGACTTAGAAAATCGTTCTGTAATTTGTTTACATCCCGGATGCGGTGAAAATGGTAAACCAAGGGAGTGGGAAGAGAAGAATTATATAGCATTAGGAAATCGATTAATAAATTATGATAAGAGTATTCGTATTCTCATAACCGGTTCCCCTTTAGAAGTAGATAGATGTGAACGTATAGCTAAAGGAATTCAGAAGAATGTGATCAATGCTGCGGGAAAGTTTTTACTGGATGATGTTGTAGCATTAGTAGAAAAAGCTACATTGATTGTTTGTAGTAACACAGGTATGCTTCATATAGCTTCTTGTGTCGGTACGAAGACGATGGGTCTTCATGGACCAACCAATCCCCAAAAATGGGGTGCTTATAATCAAAATTCAGTTCTTATACAAAGTGACAAATTATGCAGTCCTTGTTTGTATCTTGGACACGATTATGGATGTAATTCGTGGCCATGTATGAGTCATATCTCGGTTGACGATGTGTTTATACATATTAGAAAGGCTCTTAATCCGGAATTATTCCCGGAAATCATATAGTAATAATTATTTAATAGTATATTTTTTATAAATTTTAAAAGTAAAAATAATGGAAAATAATTCTTTCAAAACTTTTGAGTTAACTGAAAAGTATGGTCATGAGCAAGTTGTGTTTTGCTCCAATAAGGAGTTAGGATTGAAATCAATTATTGGAATACACAATACGACTTTAGGACCTGCTTTAGGAGGATGTAGAATGTGGCCATATGCATCCGAAGAAGAAGCATTGATAGATGCTTTACGCCTTTCAAGAGGCATGACATTCAAAGCAGCAGTTGCAGGGCTTAATCTTGGCGGTGGAAAATCTGTTATTATTGGTGACTCGCGGACAATTAAATCTGAGGCGTTATTTAGAGCGTTCGGAAGATTTGTAGAAGGTTTGTCTGGAAGATATATTACTGCAGAGGATGTTGGTACAAACGTAAAAGACATGGAATACATAATGATGGAAACAAGAAATGTTACTGGTATTCCTATCCATAAAGGCGGAAGTGGTGATCCTTCTCCTGTTACTGCTTATGGCGTATATGTTGGGATTAAAGCATGCGCTAAACATGTTTATGGAAACGAATCTTTGGAGAATAAAAAAATTGTAATACAAGGTGCCGCTGGTCATGTGGGTTACCATTTGTGTGATTTTTTACATAAGGATGGAGCTAAATTATTTGTTAATGATATTTATGAAGATAAGTTAAAACCAATTGTTGAAAAGACAAATGCCACAATAATTCCGGGGGAAGAAGTATTTTCAATGGATGCTGATATATTATCCCCTGCTGCACTTGGAGCAATAATAAATGATGATACAATACCACAATTAAAAGTTAAAATTATTGCAGGTCCAGCAAATAACCAGTTGAAAGAAGAAGATAAACATGGTGCTATGTTAAAAGATAAGGGTATTCTATATGCACCCGACTATGCAATTAATGCGGGTGGGTTGATTAATGTTTATAATGAACTTGAAGGTTATAATAGAGATAAGGCGATGCAGCAAACTGAAGGAATATTCGATGTTATAGGAAAAATTATTACAATAGCGGATGAAAAAAATATTCCTACCCATGTTGCTTCTCAAGAGATTGCAATTGAAAGAATCAATTCTGTTTCTCAGGCTAAAAGAATAAGAATATATCGAGATCAAGAACTCTTTAAGATGAGAAATCTATAATTAATATTAAAAAAGAGACTTTTTTTAATACAATTTGAAAGATCACAGGTTAATATTTTTTCTGCCTGTGATTTTTCATTTTTGAGGTAATTGTATTATGTAATATTATTCGATGAGTTTACTAAAGGAATTAGTTTGGATATAAAAATTTGGATACTAGTAATAGCATTGTCAGTGATAATTTTAATTGTCACTCTACTTACATCTGTTACTTCACTTCATAAAAGATTTATTGAAAGATATATCGAAAGAAAGGAAAAGAGATAATAAAATTTGTAATGACTATTTGTTAGTTGACACAAATTTCATAAGCATATATTTTTTCACTAAATCACAAATTCTTTTCAGGTCTATTATATCTATGCATTCCAGGTTATGAGGGCATGTTTTTTTCCAGCAGGGTGCACAACCTAAATTTTCAGGAATCAGTTTCTCCCCGCGATCGAAGAGATCAATTTCTGTCCAGCATGATAAACCAAACCACGCTATAACGTATTTCTTTAATGCGATTGCGAGATGCATGCCGAAACTATCTCCTGTTATTACAACATCACAAATATCCATAAAACATGCTCCGTTTCTAATTCCGAGGTTGGTCGGTGTGTATAATATTTCTTTTTGCGTTTTTTTATCAAAAGATTCATAGATATCAAGATTTCTTTCTGTATCTTCCTTCCCACCAAGTAGAACAATTCTGATATCCTTCGTTTTAAGAAGTTCTTTTATGATTTTCACATGTTGTTCGATTGTCATCTTCTTATTTTGAAATAGCTTCGAGCACCCTGTATTGAAACCAACATAGATTTTTTCAGGATCGTGTTTAATTTGAATCTTATAATCGTGTAAAAAACTTTTTTCTTCTTGTGTAAAATTATAGACGTATTCATCGCGTTCATAACTAAGTTCGAATGTTTCGTGTATTATTTGGCTGCCTGTTTTTTTGTTTTCCCTGAACTTTAGTTTATCGTCGATACCCATCCTGTAATTGTACATAGCAGATTCATTGGAAGGAATTATCTTTCCATCTGTATTTAATAAAAATCCTAACTTTTGTTTTGCAGTAACTTCATTAGCAAAGGCACAAGCGTAAACAGATTTATCAGAGTTCATGAGTACATCGAATTCAATGTTTCGAAGTATCATCCTGTTTTCAGCATTCCATTTGAATAAATGATCTATGTATGGATTATTAATAAGTATGTTCTTCGCATTTTCTTGAGTTATCCAGTATACTGTGCTTTCTGAATATTTTTCTTTTAAAGATTTAAGTATGGAAGTATTCAATAAAACGTTACCCAAAGCATCGAGTGATATTATTAATATTTTTTTACCAATTCTGTTTTCACTTATATCCAGTTGACAACCGTCTTCAAGACAATTTGTATATTCAACACAGGGTTTGTATCCTGAGAATTTTTTACATTGAGGCGTTTTAAAAACTTCTTTCTTCATTTTTACGTGTTTTGAATTTATTCATCAAGTTTATCCAATACTAATTTGATAACATAGTCAAGATCATTTTTGGTGTTGACAAAGTCAAGCCCATCACTTTCTATTGTCAAAGTTTTCCCGTGGTTGTAATTACTAATCCAAATTTCATAACTCTCGTTTAACTTTTCTATATAATTTTTATCAATGTTCTTCTCAAAATCTCTGCCTCTCTGTTTAATCTGGTTTACCAGCGTGTTTAAATCTGCTTTCAAATAAATAAGTAAATCGGGAGCTTTCAGGTACGAAGTCATTTCTTTGAAAAGGTTTTGATAATTATCATAATCTCTTTTTTCCATCATACCGATCTCATGGAGGTTCTTTGCAAAAATTTCTACATCTTCATAAATACTTCTATCTTGAATTACAGATTGCTGTTGTTCTAATATTTCTTTGTGTATCCTAAATCTATGTGATAGGAAGTAGATCTGAAGATTGAATGACCATCTAAGCATATCTCGATAAAAGTCTTCTAAATATGGATTATCACTTACAGATTCGAAATAGGGAATCCAGTTTAATTTGTCAGATACGAGTTTTGTCAGAGATGACTTACCAGAGCCTATATTACCGGCAACGGAAACAAAGTATTTTTTGTAATTCATAGTAAAAAAAACCGTCCTGATATAACAAGACGGTTCATATATTATTTAAGATGAAAAAATTTATTACTCATTAACTTTATTCTTAGCGGTTTCGGTCTTTTTCTTTGCTGATTTTTTTCTTGGTTTGTCCTTTTCTTCTTGTTTGGTCTCAATCTTTTTTGCAGCAGATTCCTTTTTCTTAGTTGCAGTCAGCTTAGTTGTTGGGGAAGTTGTTTTTGTAAAGGTAGTTACTTTTTTCTTTTCTTTTATTTTTGTAGCAGCTTTCCCTTTTAATTTTCTTAAATAATAAAGCTTTGCTCTTCGCACACTGCCTTCCTTGTTAACTTCGATATTAGCAATCTTGGGTGAATGTAAAGGAAAAATCCTTTCCACTCCGATTCCATTAGAAATTTTTCGTACTCTAAATGACTTACTTAGACCACTTCCCCGGATTCCCATTACGATACCTTTGAATTGCTGGAGTCTTTCTTTTTCTCCTTCGATGACTTTTACAGATACAGTAACGGTATCTCCGGGATGAAAAACCGGTATATCGCTTTTTATCTGTGCTGCTGTTACTAAGTTAATTTTATCCATTATTTATTCTCCTTATCATTAATAAACTCTTCATAATTTTATAATTTTTTTACCTAACAACTTTTATCTTTCAAAGTGTTAGTCATATTTTTTTTTCTTAATCCTTTTGTATTTATCGTATGCTTTTTCTTCACGCCATTTCTTTATCTCAGCATGATTTCCGCTTAATAAAACATCAGGAACTTTTAATTCATTATAAACTTCAGGTCTTGTATATTGAGGATTATCAAAACCCGTTTCAACTTGATATGAATCCGTAATAGCTGACTCACCATCACCTAATGCCCCAGGTATTAATCTCGAAATTGAATCAATGAAAACAAGGGCAGCAATATCGCCGCTCGATAAAACATATTCTCCTATTGAGATTTCTTTTGTTACAAATTTTTCAATGACTCTTTCATCTATTCCTTTGTAATGCCCACAAATCAGGATCAAATTTTTCTTTAATGAAAAATTATTTGCAATTTTCTGATTGTACGTAAATCCTTGTGGTGATAAGTAAATCGTATCATCATATTCTCTTTCAGTGAAGAGTTTTTCAATACATCTGAAAAAAGGTTCTGGTTTTAAAACCATACCCGAACCGCCACCGTAAGGTAAGTCATCTATCTGTTTGTATTTCCCGGTTGCATAGTCTCTCAGGTCATGAACATAGGTCTTAATTAATCCTTTGTCCTCAACCCTTGCTATTAATCCATTTTTTAAAGAACTTTCTAATATCTTTGGATTTGCACTTAGAATGTCAAATCTCATAATAATAAATAAAACTTATTCAATAAAACCATCGATTAAAGAAATGTTAATCGAATTATTTTTTATATCTATCTTCTTTATAAACTGTGTTCTTAAAGGTACTAAGATTTTTCTTTTGTTTTCAATTAATTCAACTGATAAAAGATCATCACCGCCATAATTCTCAATCGAGGTAACAACTCCTATTTCATTTTTATTATTGTAAACTTTTAAATTTATCAGATCAAAAAAATAATACTGATCATTTGATAACTCAACTTTCTCCGAGTCATCGATTGCTATAAAACATTCTTTCAATTCATCTGCTTCGTTTTTGCTATTATAATTTTCAAATTTTACTCTTATATGATCGTTTAAAAAAACTATATCTTCAATTTTAAAACTTGGAGTTTTAGAAACTCTATTCTCAATCAGTCTACTACGTTTTTCATCAAAAATGGAAACTGAGTCAAGTGATAAAAATCTTTCATCAAAATCAGTTAGAGAAATTACTTTAATGTAGCCTTTCAGTCCAACGCTTTTAGTAATCTTTCCAACGAAAATAAGTTCTTTGTTCTCCGGCAAAAATAGTTTTCCTTTATTCCTTTAAATCTTTTCCTTTAAAACCTTGTTTATCTTTCTTCCAATCCCGAACTAATTTATCAGGAATTTCGAGAGTAACCTTTTTACCGTCTTTTGCTGCAACTGCAATTAACAGAGTTCTAATAGATTTAGCAGTTTTACCTTTCTTCCCAATTATTTTCCCGATCTCATTATCGTCTACATATAGCTTGTACTTTATTCGTCTTTCTACTTCTATCTCTTCTACGCGAACTGCTTCAGGTTTATCAACGAGACTCTTAGCAATGAACTCTAAAAATTCTTTCATGAATTTTCCTCCCCTTAGATAGTTTGTACGTGATTTTAATAAATCCTAAACTTTCTTGCTAAGATTTTTATGGGCTTCTCATGATATTCTATTCTTTTTCTGTCTTTTCTCCCTTGGCTTCTTCTTTACTCTTATTATCTTCTTTTTTAGTCTCTTCTATTTTTGAATTATCTTCTTTTTTAGTCTCTTCTATTTTTGAATTATCTTCTTTTTTAGTCTCT
>CAYYJH010000047.1:20221-23051 GCA_964472195.1 uncultured Ignavibacteriaceae bacterium
TTTGCTTCTACTTTAGTTTCTTCTTTTTTTGGTTTTGCTTCTACTTTAATTTCTTCTTTATTTGGTGTTATCTCTACTTTAGTCTCTTCTTTTTTAGATTCACCTTCTTCTTTCTTCTTGGATTCTTTCTTAACCTTTTTCATCTTTCTTCTCAATTTTCTTTCTTTCTCCCGTTCTATTTTTGCTTCTTTTCCTGAATTAAACTTTTCTAATTCTTCATTAATTTTATTTTCATCATAACCTTTTTTCTCTAAATGCCATTTTAAAATGATTCCTTCGCGTTGGAAAAGGCTTCTCACTGTATCAGTAGGCTGAGCACCGGTTTTCAACCAGTATAATGCTCTGTCTTCTTTTATTCTGAGTTCCATAGGATCGGGATTGGGATTATAATATCCTACCTCTTCTATAAATCTGCCGTCCCTTGGTGATCTTGCGTCTGCTGCAACTATTCGATAGATTGGCACCTTCTTCTTTCCCAATCTTTTAAGTCTGAGTTTTACCAAATTTAATTAATTCTCCTTTCCGAAATATCGGATATGATTATTTATAATTTAATATAATTTTTTATAAAAATTAAGATTAATTCATTTTCATTTGATTCATGAGATTCCCCGGTATGTTCATCTTTTTCATCATCTTTCCTAATTTATTCTTGTTGAATCCTCTCATCATTTTTTGCATTTCACTAAATTGTTTTATTACCTTATTAACTTCTTGTATCGAATTTCCGCTGCCGTCTGCTATTCTTCTTCTGCGTCTGCCATTCAGCAAAGCAGGATTTTCTCGTTCATGAGCCGTCATAGAAAGAACGATTGCTTCAATTCTTGTTATAACTTTATCATCTAATTCTTTACCTTTTAGTGCTGCTCCTGCTCCGGGCAGCATGGATACGAGATTCGATAAAGACCCCATCTTCTTTATCTGCTTTATTTGAGATAAGAAATCGTTGAAATCGAATTTGTTTTTTCTAAGCTTTTCTTCAAGCTTAGCTGTTTCTTGTATATCGAATTCGGATTGAGCCTTTTCAACGAATGACACGATATCACCTTTCCCCAGAATTCTCGATGCCATTCTGTCAGGAAAGAAAGGTTCTATTGCATCAAGCTTTTCACCAACGCTAACAAACTTAATAGGTTTATCTACAACAGCCCTTATAGATAAAGCTGCTCCACCTCTTGTATCACCATCTAGCTTGGTTAATACTACACCTTCATAATCCAATTGCTCGTGAAAAGTTTTCGCAGTGTTAACTGCATCCTGTCCGGTCATTGCATCGACGATGAATAATATCTCGGAAGGATCCACAGATTTTTTAATGTTCGAAATTTCATCCATCATTTCATCATCTATAGCAAGCCTGCCGGCTGTATCGATTATCAATGTATCCTTCGCATTTTTTCTCGCATAGTTAATAGCTTTATTAGAGATGCTAACGGCGTTCTTATCGCTATCATCTGAAAACACAGGTATATCAACTTGTTTACCCAGTGTTTTTAGCTGTTCGATGGCTGCAGGTCTGTAAATATCACAAGCTCCTAAAACAGGATTCTTCCCTTTCTTTTTTAAGAAACTGGCAAGTTTCGCTGCGAATGTAGTTTTACCGCAGCCCTGAAGACCAACAAGTAAAATGATAGAAGGAATTTCATTCGAAAAATTAATCGTCGTATTTTCAGAACCCATTAGTTTAATGAGTTCATCATGAATTATTTTAACAATTAACTGCCCCGGTGTAATGCTTGTTAAAACGTGTTCGCCTAATGATTTTTCTTTCACGTCTTTTATGAAAGAACTTACGACTTTGTAATTCACATCAGCGTCAAAGAATACCCGTCTCATTTCTCTTAATGATTCATCGATATTATTTTCCGTAATCTTACCTTGACCGCGTATTTTTTTTAAAACACCTTCGAGCTTATTTGTCAGGTCTTCGAACATATTTTCAAAATGAAAAAATCCAAGTTAAGACATGGAAATTACAAATATTAATAAATTTATTCAAGGAATATGCTGTAATGAAACCCCCTCAAAGAATGGTGGTCTATTTAGACTTATTTGTATACTTCTTTACTATGAGCTATTCTTAAGATTAAGATTGTATTTTCAAGGATTGTGTTTATAATTCCGGAATCACCTATGCGATATTTTTTTAAACCTGAAAATTTAAATGACAAAGAGGGATGACTATCTGTGCTTTTTGGTAAATCCTTTTCTTTTTTATCTAATATCTTTTTAGCAATCTTTTTATCAATTCTTTTATATCCTTCTACTGAACTTTTAAGGATATTTTATAGTTCAAGCTTATTCCTCATTTCTTTAACTGAAAGAACTTTATCAGAAATATCTTGTAAACGGTCCAATGCTATTTGCAGGTCAGCACGTTCGATAAGATATTGTTCAATAGCTTTTTGTATATGAAATGACTTAGGTCTTTCTGTTTTTTTGATATTTCCTCCAGTTTTAGGATTAATTCTTACGGAAAGCGAACTGAGATAGATGAATTCATTTTGTTTTATTGTATTTCATTGTAGTACAAAGTATACATTGATTACGTAATTTCAAGTTAATAACCAAACTTGATTTTGCATTTTTAAGTCATTTCATATTTTTCAAAAGGTAAGATCTAATTATTCAGAACAAATCATCTTTCCTTCAGTCTGCTTATATTCAGCAATTGCTTTGTTGCATTCGATTGCTTTGCATATACAAAATATCCTGCCACAAAGACACTAAGGTACCACAAAAAATACTAAATTCAAATCTTTTTGTGAAACTTCGTGTCTTTATGTTTTAGTAGTATGTTACATCATTTTAAAAGCAACATTTTCCTTGT
>CAYYJH010000048.1:0-16185 GCA_964472195.1 uncultured Ignavibacteriaceae bacterium
AGGAAAGACGGGACCATTATTACGGTATTAAATAACTCCAAACCTGTCACGACAATGGATGGGAATGTGGTTGGGATGCAGAGTACATTAATCGATATCACCGAGCGCAAGCAGGCGGAAGAAGAAATAAGATTGAGAAATGATATACTAAATATTTTTCTCAATCATGCTGATGATGACCTTTATTTTGAAATCCTTCATGTAATTCTTAAAGTTTTAAAAAGTGAATACGGAGTTTTTGGTTATATTGATGAAAATGAAGCTTTAATTGTACCATCAATGACACGTCATATATGGGATAAATGCCGGGTAGAAGCTAAGAAATATGTTTTTCCACGTGAAGAATGGAGCGATTCAAGCTGGCCCACAGCCATAAAAGAAAAAAGAACCATCTTCTTAAACGAGCCGTCCACAAAAATACCCGAAGGGCATGTCAAAATATACCGCCATATATCGATGCCAATAATATTTCGTGACAAAGTCATAGGGTTGTTCCAGGTAGCGAATAAAGAAACTGATTATACAGAAGAAGACATAAATAAATTACAAAAAATTGCAGATAAAGTAGCCCCAATACTATATTCAAGATTGAAAAATGAATTAGAAGAAAAAAAACGTAAAAGAGCGGAAGAGGAAAGGGAAAAGCTTTCAACAGTAATGAAACACAGCAGTGAACTCGTCAACCTTGCTACTCTGGATGGCAGAATGACTTTTCTCAATGATGCGGGCTGCAAGATGCTTGGCATTAAACCACAAAATGTTACAAATACAAATATAATGGAGGTTATACCCGAACATCTGAAAGAACTGGTAGAAAATGAATTATTGCCTGCGTTAATGAACTCGGAAAATTGGGAAGGTGATCTGCAATATCTCAATCTAAGAACAGGTGGTTTAACAGATGTACATGCTATGACTTTCACGATCCAAAATCCAACTACAAAAAAACCACTTTATCTAGCCAATGTTTCGAGAGACATCACCAAAAATAAACGGGCAGAAGAAGAACTCAAACTAAGTGAAGAAAAATACAGAGGTCTATATAAATCTATCAGGGACGCAATTCTCATTGCCGATACAAATAGAAATATAATTGATTGTAATCCTGCATTTACTACATTATTTGGTTATAAATTAGATGATATCAAAGGGAAAAAGACATTGTCTGTTTATGAGAATGAAGAACAGTTCAATGAACTTGGAAATGTTTTAAAAGAGCATTATAATGATGAGACTTCTTTTCTATATACTGTTAACTATAAGAAAAAGAATGGTGATATCTTCCCGGGTGAGACAAGTGTTTTCTATTTAAAGGATAATATGGGAGAGATCGTAGGTTTCATTGGTTTGATAAGAGACATTACAGAACGAAGACAGGCAGAGAAAAAGATTGAACTTTATACGAAAGAACTGGAGCGTTCAAACAAGGAGCTTGAGCAGTTTGCATACATAGCTTCTCATGATCTGCAGGAACCTTTAAGAATGGTCTCGAGCTTTACGCAATTACTCGAAGAAAGGTATAAAAATAGACTCGATAAAAATGCGGATGAGTTTATTGCATATACTGTCGATGGTGCAAAGAGAATGCAAAAAATGATAGATGACATGTTAGCTTATTCAAGGATTACAACGGCAGGAAAAGAATTTAAACCGGTAGACTTCAATACTGCCTTAAGTCAAGCAATTGATAATTTGCATTTGCGAATAGAAGAAAATAATGTTAACATTGTACATGATACCTTACCAAAAATTATGGCAGATGAATCTCAAATTGTCAGGTTATTCCAGAATTTTCTTGATAATGCAATAAAATTCCGGAGCGAAGAGTCACCGGTCATTGAAATATCTTCTAAGAAAAAATCTGGAGAGTGGATATTTTCTATAAAAGATAATGGCATCGGAATAGATGAAAAATACAGGGAAAGAATATTCCAGATATTCCAAAGATTACATAAACAAAAAGAATATTCAGGAACCGGGATTGGATTATCCATATGCAAAAAGATAGTCGAAAGGCATAGGGGAAGAATCTGGTTTGAATCAGAGCCGGGGAAAGGTTCAACTTTTTATTTTTCAATTAAAAGATAGGAGAAATTAATAATGAATAAAAATAACAATATAAGAGAAAAGCCCATTGAGATTTTAGTAGTCGATGACAATGAGGGAGATGTAAGACTTGCTGTTGAGGCATTTAAACGAAATAAAATAAGAAACAGGTTGCATTCTGTCGAAGATGGTGTCGAAGCAATGAAATTCTTACGCAAGGAAGGTAAATATTCAAATGCACTTCGCCCGGATTTAATATTACTTGATTTGAATCTCCCTAAAAAAGATGGCAGGGAAGTCCTTGAAGAGATTAAGAATGATGATAACTTGAAAAGCATTCCTGTTGTAATTTTGACAATATCAAAATCAGAAGAAGATATACTCAAGACCTATAATTTACATGCTAATTGTTTTATTACTAAACCAATTGACTTAAAGCAATTTATAAAGGTTGTAAATTCGATAGAAAATTTTTGGCTTACAATTGTGAAGCTTCCTTCAAATAAATAGGAGAAGTATAATGAAAGTGGATAAAATAAATGTGTTATTTATAGAAGACAATCCATTAGATGTTAGAATCATTAGAGAAATGCTGGTTAATGCAAGTGCCTCAAGATTCAGGCTTACCAGGTGCGAGAGTATTGAAGAGACCTTAATAGAATTTAAGAAACGAAATTTTGATGTCATACTGCTGGACTTGAATTTACCAGACAGCCAGGGTTATGATACGTTTCAGAAAATTTACGATAATGTACCGAATATTCCAATAGTTGTATTGACCGGTATAAATGATAATTCAATTGGTGAAAAAGCAGTTAAAAACGGGGCGCAGGATTATTTAGTTAAGGGTGAGATTAACAAGCACCTCTTAGCAAGAGTTTTATCCTATTCAATATCTCGTAAACAAATAGAAGAAGAACTAAAAGATTCGCAGAAGCAGCTTCGGGATTTGTCATCACATTTACATTCTGTTCGTGAAGATGAAAGAGCACGTATAGCCCTGGAAATTCATGATAACCTCGGTCAATTATTAACAGCCTTGAAGATGGACCTTTACTGGCTTAATAAAAAAATACCGGGAGATAATAAACATTTACACGAAAAGGTCAGCAGTATGGTAGAATTAACGAATGAAACAATTAACTCAGTCAAAAGTATAGCAAAAGAGTTACGACCACCTTTATTAGAGTTAGGAATTTCTTCTGCGATAGAAAATCATGTAAAAGAATATCAAAATCATACAGGATTAGAATGCAGTGTGGTAATAGACCCGGAGAATATTTCTTTAAATAAAGAACTCTCATTAGTGATATTTAGAATTTTTCAAGAACTGTTGACTAACGTTGCCCGTCATGCAAAAGCTACTACAGTTAAAGTAGGTCTTGTTACTTCAAAGGGTTTACTGGAATTAAAGGTACTGGATAATGGAGTAGGAATAACAGAGGAAGAATTGAACGGTAGTCAATCGTTAGGTCTTGTAGGCATTCAGGAGCGAGTACGGCAGTGGAATGGGTATATAAATATAAAAGGAATACCTAAAAAGGGTACGAGTGTTACTGTAAACATTCCAATAATTAATGAAAATATTGAAGCACAATCTCAAACGAAATATATGGATATCTACAAATTATAATAGGATGAACTTCATTAATGATTTTTTTATGCGATAAAAAAATTACTATTTATGATGAAAAATATTCTGCGTTTACATATATTTAGAAATAGAAGAAGATAATGGACAAGGTTGTTAACATATTATTAGTCGAAGATAATCCCGGAGATGTTAGGTTGATCGAGGAGATGCTTCGTGATAATACTAAAGAGAAATATAGTATTAAAAACATTGATACACTTGAAGGAGCGTTTAAAAGTTTAAGTGTTAAGAATTATGATATAGTGATCCTTGATTTAAATTTACCAGACAGTGTTGGATTTGAAACATTTGGAAAATTACATGAACGAACTCCTGAAATTCCTATTGTAGTACTGACAAATATCAGTGATGAAACACTCGGAGAACAAACCATTAAAGAAGGGGCACAGGATTATTTCATAAAGAATCGATTAGATAGTCACCTCTTTACTAAATCATTGAACTTTGCAATTACCAGAAAAAACTTAATAGATAAATTAGAGCAAAGCGAGAAGAGATTTAGAGGATTTTTTGAGAATTCAACATTGGGTATATATCGTGCGACACTGGAAGGCAAGATACTTATGGCAAATCCCGCAATGTTAGCCATAACAGGTTACTCTACGTTAGATGAACTATCAAACATAAACATAAATGAAAGTGGTTACATAGACAAGAAAGAGAGGGACGAATTCACCAGGATATTGAAGGACGAGCAGACGATACATGGTTTCGAGGAGAGGTGGAAGAAACCTGACGGTACTGTAATTTATCTTAGAGAAAGTGCGAGAACGATAGAAGATGAAAAAGGAAAAATTGTTTTTTTTGAGGGGACTTTAGAAGATATTACCGAATCGAAGATAGCAGAAATTGAATTGAAGACTGCTAAAGAAAAAGCAGAAGAGTCAAACCGACTAAAAACTGCCTTCCTTGCAAATATGAGCCATGAAATAAGAACACCATTGAATGGAATTCTCGGTTTTGCGGAACTACTGGAAGGTGAACTAAGCGAACATGAAAACGAAGAATTGTCTTCGTTTGCAGATACTATTCATAAAAGCGGGAAAAGATTATTAAACGTTTTGGATAATATCTTGGATATAAGTAAGATTGAAGCAAATAAAATGGAACTAACGATCAAAGAATGTAATTTGAATGATGTAATAAATAATGTAGTAAAGATGTTTGACCCGTTAGCAAAATCTAAAAGTTTAGAATTGAACTTAGACTCTGAGGATGGAATGATGGTATTAGCAGATGCTGACCGTATAACCACAGTAGTTAATAACATACTTGATAATGCTATTAAGTTTACAGAAAAAGGTTCAATAATTTTACACACCGGGATTGATGATATAAAAAGCATGGCTTATTTCAAAATAACTGATACCGGGATTGGAATAGACGACGCATTTAAACTGCATTTATTTGATATGTTCAGGCAGGAAGATGAAAAATTCTCAAGAAGGTTTGAAGGAGCAGGTCTTGGTTTAAGTATTTCTAAAAGACTGGTTGAATTGATGAATGGTGATATAGAAATAGATTCAACAAAAGGACAGGGTACTACGGTGACAGTATTTTTACCTATTTCGAAGAAAACGAGAATGAAGGAAAAAATAATTTCGAAAGTGGATAGTAAAATGAAAAGCTTTGAGGATGCAGAATTTTTAAAAGAGCTAAAACCGGATATTCTGCTTGTTGAGGATGACGAGTACAGTGCAAAATTAATAAAGCTAATGCTCATAAGAGTCGCAAATATGTCAATAGCATATACAGGTGAGGAAGCACTCGATTTAATAAAAAAGAGTTATATAAAAGGTCAACTATTTGATGTAGTATTGATGGATATGCGTCTGCCTAAACCCTGGGATGGAATATTACTAAGAGCAGAAATAAGGAAAAGATGGAGGGAATATACGAAAGTTCCATTTATTGCACAAACAGCTTTTGCAATGAAAGATGACAAGAAAAAAATATTAGCAGCAGGATTTGATGAATATATTTCAAAACCCGTATCATCCGATGATCTTTTTGCTATTATTGCAGAACAACTGCGGAAAAGACTTAAGCATATTTAGTATAATCACATTTAGAAAAACCCTCATCCAGATATTAATCTGTTAAACTTCATATTATTTAGATCTAATCCAAAATCATTCTTTAATTTATCTAAAAAATTGTATAACAATTCTAATCAGAATAACGTAACAATACAAACAGGTTCATAGAGTTAAATATTTCGTTTTAAAGATTTGAAGAGTAAACATGTGTTCTAATAGTTTATATATTGAAACTTAGCCTTAATTAAAGTAATTTAATCTTTTTAATTCTTGCCTCTACCTGGCAGCCTGCCTGATGCCAGGCAGGTAGACAGGTGCATCAGGCAGATTCATACAATTTAGAACAATATAAATGGATTTCAAATTAGTTAACCGCATTACTGGCTTAGTTGTTTTTCTTTTTGCGAGTATTGTATATGTGATTACTGTGCAACCAACGCTGTCTTTTTGGGATTGTGGTGAATTTATCGCAAGTGCGTATACATTATCCGTACCTCATCCTCCGGGAGCACCATTTTTTATGCTAGTTGGAAGATTTTTTACATTACTTCCGATCGCATCAGACATCGGTCTCAGAATGAATTATTTATCGGTGTTTTCCAGTTCACTGAGTATTATGTTATTATATCTTATTTCGATTAAAGTGATAAAGAATTGGAGAGGATATCCAAAAACTACTTTCGATATACTTCTTATATGTGGTGCTTCAGCAATCGGAGCATTAGCTTACGCATTCAGCGACACGTTCTGGTTTAACGCACTCGAAACTGAAGTATATGGATTCGGTACGTTTTTGATTGCTTTAAATGTTTATCTTCTAATGGTTTGGTGGGAGAAAGCTGATGAACCAGGTAGTGATAAATATTTACTGATGGTCGCATATATTGTCGGCTTATCAATTGGAATTCATTTACTTGTTGTTCAATGTATTATTATTGCTGGTTTATTATTTTATTTTAGAAGGTATGAGTATACGCAAAAAACATTTATTATTGCTATCGTTGTTTCGAGCATTGCATTTTTTATAGTGTATCCAGGGGTTGTTAAAAAACTTCCTTTACTAATTTCCGGAAGTCCTATATTAGTAGTGTTCATATTGTTAATAATTATTTTTGGTATATATTATTCCGTTAAGAATAAATCTGCAACATTAAATTTATTCTTTCTGTCACTATTTTTAATTCTATTGGGATACTCGACATACATTTCGGTTTTTCAAAGAGCAAATGTTGATAATCTTCCGATGAATGAAAACAAACCTGATAATATCAAGACTTTAATTTCATATTTAAACCGCGAGCAGTATGGACAACAGCCTTTGATATGGCCCAGAAGGTATTCGATGGAACCCCAGCATGAACGAACAAGGCAGTTGTATTCAAGTGATATGGAATTCTTATGGAAATATCAGATAAATGAAATGTTTAACAGATATCTCTTCTGGCAGTTTATTGGCAGGGAAGGTTATAATCAAGGAGATGGTGTTGATTTCAGTAAATTCTGGGCTATACCATTTATTCTCGGTATGTTCGGGGTGTTTTATCATTTTAGAAAAGACTGGAAACTTGCGTTCGTGTTTCTTGCAATGTTTCTGTTAATGGGTATAGTTACCGCACTTTATCAAAATCAACAGGACCCGCAGCCAAGAGAAAGAGATTATTTTTATGTCGGAGCGTACATGGTATTCTCGATGTGGATAGGACTTGGTGCGGTCGGTATTATCGAGCAGCTTAAAGAAAAGATGAAGAAGTCATCTTTAATTCCCGCAACGAGTGTTGTCTTAGCAGTTTGTTTCTTAATTGTCCCTATGAATATGCTCCGTGTAAATTACCCCCATTTAAGCAGGAAAGATAATTATTTCCCGTTTAATTATGCGTACAATATTTTACAAAGTGTAGAAAAGGATGCGATTGTTATTACTAATGGGGACAATGACACATTCCCTGTTTGGGCTTTGCAGGCTGTTTACGGTATTAGAACAGATGTAAGGATCGTTAATCTTTCACTTGGACAAACTGATTGGTATAATTTGCAATTGAAAAACGAAACACCTTATGGCTCTAAGACAGTTCCAATGACATATTCCGATGACCAGCTAAGAAGGTTAACACCTGTTCAATGGGATGAGAATAAACTTGTAGCAATAAATGTACCGGTCTCAGCTTACCCGGATTCTATGAGAAATAATCCAGACCTACCGGATAAAATAATTTTTAATATACCCGCAACAATAAGACAACAGCAAGGTAATCAGGTATTGACCGCAATAAAAACAAATGATCTTCTTGTTCTTGATATTATCAGGGCTAATAATTGGGAAAGACCGATTTATTTTTCAGTGACAGTTTCTGAAGATAACTATATTGGTTTAGGAGATTATCTTTTGTGGGAAGGAATGGCGCAGAGATTAGTTCCTTATAAAACTTCTTCGCCATACGGTGTTACTGTGAATAGAGAGATCATGAGAGAGTGTTTATTCAACGAACCTACTGAACCGAGTAAAACACCACAATACGGTTTTATCTTTAAAGGGCTTGATAATAATTCAATATTTTATAACCAGGATCAAAGGCGTATGATCGAGACATACAGAACGTTGTTTTTACGACTTGCTTATTCGTATTCTGAGGATTCAACGAAGTATGACCAGGTAAAACTAACGTTAGACGAGATGGAGAAACGAATTCCAAGGGATGCAGTCCCCATGGATTACAGGATTAAGTATGATGTTGCGATGCTATATCTAAGATTAGGTGATGTAAATAAGTTTAATGAATATGCACGCGAAGTAGAAACTGTTGCATTAGAGGAATTACAAACTAATCCAGGCAGTATGCAATCGTATTATAATCCGTACAGGATATTAATTGATATATATGAAGCACAAGGTCAATATCAGAAAGCAATAGATATTCTAAACCGTTTATCGTTGGTGAGTCCCAATGATCCATCTGTTCAGCAGAAGATGCAGATATTGAGACAAAAGATGCAGGGTAGACAGTAAGTATATTTGAACACTGTATTCAAATGGATTAGTATTTAATAATATTTTATATCTTTTTTTAAAATTATCCAAATTACAAAAGACAAATTTCAAATAAGTACCAATAATCAATTAAAAAATTTCAAAAGCTAAAAAGCTCTTTAATGTTCTGCGTAACAACTTAATTATTCCAGTGTATATCTTTCAAAAGTAATTTTAAAAACGCGAGGTTTTATTGAAATTGAGATTTGTATATTATTTGTTATTTGGAAATTATTGTTTGAGATTTATTTAAATTTCATTTTGAATTCCAGTTTATAAAGTAAGTTTTTAATACCCGACCTTAAAATTATTTACTCAATTCATTTTTGTATATATCACCTCGATAATTATTCTTATTATGAAGTAATTTATAAAAAAGGAGATAGGTTGTCGAATTCTATTCAGGCTAATGAAGCTTAATAAAAAAATAGGGATTCTTGTAGTAGCATATAATGCTGTTTCAACTCTTAGTAGGATGTTGGATAGAATCCCAAAGAACGTTTACGAAGAGATCGATGAGATAGCAGTATTTGATGATGCAAGTAAAGATGATACGTATATGCTGTCGGTTGGTTATAAGGAAGTTAACAAATTAGAAAAGCTTCAGATATATCTGAATGAAAAAAATTTAGGATACGGAGGTAATCAGAAACGCGGTTTCAAATATTTTATTGAACGTGGTTTCGATGTTGTTGTTCTGTTGCATGGTGATGGACAATATGCACCGGAAGTACTGAATGATATGTACGATCCAATTATTAATGGAGAAGCAGATGTGGTATTGGGTTCAAGAATGATGAAAAAATACGGAGGTGCACTGAAAGGTGGAATGCCGCTTTATAAATACTTGGGTAACAAAGTCCTTTCTATTTATGAGAATTTTTCTCTTAAAATGAATCTAACCGAATTTCATTCAGGGTATAGAGCATATTCAGTAGAAGGTTTGAAAAAGATTCGTTTAGATAATATGACAAATGACTTTCATTTTGATACGCAGATAATAGTGAAAGCAAACCACAATAACTTGAAGATAGTTGAAGTTCCGATCCCAACATTTTACGGAGATGAAATTTGTTATGTAAATGGCTTGCAATACGCAAAGGATATTGTAAGAACAGTTAAGGATTACAAAGCCACTATAAGAGGAAAAAGGAAGGTTTCTTCTTTTAAAGAATTTTATACACGCTATCCAGTAAAAATGTATCCTTTCTCGAGTCATTATGAAGTCCTAAAAATTTTAAATAGAAAAGAGAACCTTGATGTTTTAGAGATTTGTTACGGTGAGGGATTATTTGCGGCAAACATCAGTAAAAAGAATCGTGTATCGGGGATTGGATTTAGAGCAACTTCGAAATCGACGGATAAAAATTATCTTGAATATTATCAGTGCGATCTCAATAAGGGCATACCGGGTGAGTTAAGAGAAAAGAAGTTTGACGCTGTATTATTGCTCGACATTCTCGAACACCTTAGTGACTATCAAAGAATGCTCGACGATGCAAAGGAAGTGCTAAAGGAAGATGGAAGGATTTTTATATCAATACCTAACATTGCGAATTTTTATGTAAGATTAAATCTTTTAATAGGGAGATTCCCTTATACCGACAGGGGACTGCTAGACCGTAATCACCTTCATTTTTTTACATACGGTTCAGCCAAAAAATTATTACTGAACAATAAATTGGAAACGATAAAGATTAAATATACACCTATTCCTATAATCGAAGTCTTACCCGCTTTTTTGAAAAAAAACCTCGGCAGGCTTCTCAATTTACTTTTGTTTTTATTTTCATATATATTCGTGAGGATGTTTACGTATCAATTTATTTTTATAACGAAAAAGAAAGAAGAATAAATTGGCAAAGAAAAATACTAAAACCAGAAAGACGGTTAAAGCTCCGGCTAAAGCTAAAGAAATTAACTTAGTAGATAATACGAAGTTTTTTATCATTATCCTGATTTTGTTCTGGATAATTTTTTTTAGAGAACTCTTAACGGGTGGTGCTTTTATTTTTGATGATTTTCTCCACCAGTTTTATCCTCAGAAATTCATGTCTGCTGTTTCTTTAAGCAACGGTGAGTTTCCTTTCTGGAATCCATACACATTCGGCGGGATGCCGTTTTTTGCTCATATAGAAATTGCAGTCTTATACCCTGTTAACCTTCTTCTTGTTTTGTTTGTCAAGAATGGAGTGCTTTCTCCTTTGCCAATTCAGATATCAATCTTGGGGCATTATTTGCTTTGTTCAATATCGAGTTTCTTTCTGGGAAAGCAGCTTAAACTCGGTAACGTTGCATCAGCAATTCTCGGGATACTATTTCCATACTCAAGTTATATGATAATTCATGCGATGCACATGGCAAATATCGAAGCAGTGTCATGGCTTCCATTGGTGTTTTTATTCTGGTTGAAATTTGTTGAAGATAAGAAATTCTTATACATATTCATTGCAGCTTTTCTGATGTCATTAAGCATATTGTGTGGTTATCCGCAGGTTGCTTTCTTTAATTATTTATTTATCTCTGTATTTGTTTTGATAGTGTTAATTTCAAAGATCAGACAAAAGGAAATACCAGGCATAATAAAAATATCTATAGCATTTTTAATTTTTTTATTACTCCCTTTGGGAATCACGGCAATTCAGCTTTTACCAACGAATGAATTTGTTGCGATATCAAACAGGGCAAGTTTCGATTACGAATTTGCTAAAGAGGGTTCCCTTCACCCTTATGATTTATTAACAGTTTTCATGCCTAAAATATTCGGTGTTTGGAATTGGAACGAAGCATCTACAGATATGAAGTATTGGGCACAGCATCAACCGGGAGCGTGGATGTTTTCTATTGCAAATGTTTATATTTCTGTATTGGTTATAGTCGTGTTAATTCCTTTTCTAAGGTATTTATTCAACAAAAAAGAAAACCTGTTACTAATCGGATTTTTATCAGGCTTTGGAATATTTGTAATATTGTTTGCACTGGGCGGTAACTTTTTCTTACATAGACTGCTTTTCGAAACTCTTCCCCTGTTTAACAGGTTCAGAAATCCGGGACATATACTTTATCTTTATTGTTTTTGTATGACGATATTAATTGCTATTGGGTTTGATTCATTAATGAAGGATAAAAAAAGTTTGTCTAAGTATTTTACTACAAAATATATCATACTACTGATAAGTGTATTCTCATTCTTTTTCATTTTGCTGTTAAGCGGTTCTTTTCAATCAGGTGACCTTCTAAAAAATGAACAAATATATTCATGGATAAAAAAGCAGTACACGGTCTTTTATTTCTTGATGCTTGCTTTTAGTGTATTAATATTTTTGTTTCTAAAAGAAAAAATTAAAATAAATGCTTTTATTGTATTAATTATTGCTTTACTATGTGCAGATATTTATATCAATTGGTTTAATCAAAATAACGGTACAGTTTTTCCGGATAAGACATACGATCAGAATAAACAATTGGTGGAGCAGCTAAAAAAAGAATTAAAGAACGAACAATTCAGGGTAAATATGAGAGATGGTTCTAACATGCTATTTCAGAGGAACCAGGGAATGCGTGACAGATTACCTTTGATTGAAGGTTATGGAGCACTTCTTCTTGAAAGATATTATCCGTTTAATAAACCTGATGATCCAAACAGCACTCAATCGCACGACCTTCAAAATGTGAAATACAAAATCAATGTTAATAAAGAAAAGGGGACTATCGGTCTTGTACTAAATCCAGGTTATTTACCAAGAGCGAGTATGTTTTATAATATTAAAGTTGTTGATGAGGATAAAGTGAAAGAATATATGGACGGTGAAGATTTTTATTATAGAAAAACAATTGTATTGGAGAAGGCTCCTTCAAATATTTCTTTACTAGAAATAAAAGATACATTGAATACCCCGACATCGAATGTAAGAATTACAAACTATGAACTAAACAAAATCAACCTCGATGTTGCGACTTCTGAAAACGGTTTTCTTTTATTGAGTGAAGTTTATTATCCAGCATGGAAGGCTTATGTAGATGGTAAAGAAACAGAGATATACAGAACGGATTACAGTATGAGGTCAATTTATTTAGAGAAAGGAAATCATAAGGTTGAATTTATTTATGAGTCGGATACTTTTGAGACAGGTATGTATATAACTTTTGCATCATTGGGATTATTTTTAGTTGGTATTGTATTTTTATCATACAAAAAATTATAATTGCCACTCCCGAAGGACTACCCATGGGAAAAGACACTAAGCCATAAAGGAAAACAAAAATATTTTGCACTGAAAGAAATTATTAAGATATGAAGATTCTTGTAAACGCTCTTTCCGGTAACGGTGATGCACTTATGTTCTCTCCAGCCTTAAGGCTCCTTAAGGAAAGTCTTCCAGATTCACGACTCGATATGCTTGTCATGTTTAAATCTGTTGCTGAGATGTACTATCATAATCCGTATGTTGACAGGATTTACATGATAGATTTTCTTAACCAAAACAAAGTTAAGTCTTTAGCCGAATTAAGAGTTTTGAGAAAGAACAAGTATCATTATTCAATCAATATTTATCCCTCAAACAGGTTCGAATATAATTTTCTGAATTATCTTATTGGTGCGGAAAAGCGATTGTCCCTTCATTACAACCATTCACACTATTTCAGATGCGAGTTTTTGAATACGGATTTTATCGATGAAACAGAAAACACACACAACGTTATACAGAATGTCGAGCTGGTTAATAAAATTGGTGATATTAAAGGTGAACCGGGTAGTTTAGAAATTTATTTAAGTAAAGAAGATGATGAGAAGACATCAGAATGGTTAAACGAAAACAATCTTACAGGTAAACTCTTAATAGGTTTTCATGCAGGTTCATCTTTATTAAAGAATCACATACATAAAAGGTGGTCAAAGGAAAAATATGCAGAGCTTGGCAAAAGATTGATGGAAGAATTTAACGGGAAGATTTTGTTGTTTGGAAATGAGTTTGAACTTAACGAAGAAATTAACGGGTTGATGGATTCTAAAGGTGTAATTGCTTCAACCAATAACTACATGGATTCGATGGCACGGTTGAAGCACTGTGATTTATTTGTATCCAACGATACAGCTTTTTTGCATTCCGCAGCGGCTTTTAAAGTACCGACAGTTGGTGTTTTTGCTTACACTAACAATAGGGAACTGTATCCCTGGAAAACCGAACACTTCATTATAAGAAAAGATTTAGAGTGCAGTCCATGTTTTTATAATTCACCGACACCCGCTGCATGCGTATGGAAAGGAGAAGAGGAGTTCAAATGCATTAAAACTATTCAGCTCGAAGAAGTCTTGGAAGCCTGCCGGAAATTAATCAAGAAAATCCCACACAATAGTAAATCTTGAAATTGCTCTGAGAAAACCATACCTGTCGTCTTCCGGGTAAAGGTATGTGTTGTAGTTAAAGTTATTGAAAATATTTGCAACGGTGAAATTCACATTTGCATGTCCGATTCTTGCACCGATGTAGAAGTCGATGTTCAAGGAGTTTTTGTAATAGAATTCTGAAACAGAATACCAATAATATGAATATGACCTCTGATAATAATTACGAGTATATAAATCTGAAATAAATTTCAAATTGAAACCTATTCTTAAATTAAGATGTCTATCAAAGAAAAAATTTTGATACGAGATGTCTGATTTTAAATAATATTTAGGGAAATATTTTGGCTGTCCATAATCCGGATTATATTCTAAATTATAATTCTGAGAATTGTAATAATCTAAATGTGCATATCCTCTAAAATGTTTAGAATCATATTCCACACTAATATTGTATCCTTGATTGAAATTTATATTTCTAAAATATAAAAATTTTAAGTTAACATCCGATAAAGTTAAATCTGTTCCTATTTCATAATATTTGTTTTCAGATGGAAATATCAGATGATATCCCGGTGTGATTGGTTTTTCTACGTTATTAAATCCTCCTAAAATATTTATGTCCAAAAGTTCTTTTCTATATAAATTGATTTTTGATTCAGCTCCATAGCTTAAGTAATTTTTGTTATCCTCTTTTAAAATGTATTTAACAAAACCGGATATGAATGAATTAAGGTATCTCAAATCTATTTTTTGAAAAGCAGTGAAATAGTTAATGTTTTCTTTCCAATCCCAATTTATAATTTGCGGATCAATATGAGCATTTAAGACAGCAAACATATTGAAGTATTCATTTGCTCCACTTATGAAATTTGTTGTGAGATTCTTACCGATCTCATATACAAAATTTTGTTTAAAATCTACTCCGTATACTATTGAGTGGTAATTCTCTTTATAATAGATGCCATTTGGATTAGGTCTGTTTTCTTCATCCCTATACTCTCTTAGAGAATTATTTGAATAGAGTTTAAGTTTGGTCAATGATTTACGGTTTTTAAACAATCTTCCAACAAATGACAAATCATAATAATAGTTAGTTAGTCTTTCATAAGAGTCTGAATTATTTACTCGTGCAATATCGCCATCAATTATGGAATCCAAGTCGTTGCTGTAAACGACTCCTTCAAAGAGACCTCTTTTGATTTTCGTGTAATCAAAGTTAAGTTTTGCATTAAATTTTGGGGAAAGGAAAAAATTAACTTTGCTTCTTGCTCTCCAGACACCAAAATCTGTATTCGTGTACCTGCCGTCGATTACATGATTGTTCGCACCTATTTGCACGTTAAGCTTTTTTGAAAATGGTATGCTGAATAATACATCAGCGTTTAATGAGCCATGCCTGTCTTGTGAAAACCTAAGTTGTGAAAAGGGATCTTGTTGAAATATGTCTTTTGTTATAACGTTAATAGCTTTTCCAGTCGTGTTTATCCCGTATAAAAACGATGAGACGTTTGATATTTCTTCAATAGTTTCGATTTCATTTATCGATATGTTCTCGATGTCGAAGCCGCCAAAATAATTATCGTTTACCTGTATACCGTCTCGAAAGATTCCGACATGATAATCAGTGAAGCCATTGTAATTAATCAGATTTCTTCCTCCCGGGTTGAAGTAATTTACGAAGTACCCGGATTTTTCATCCATCACTTCGCCAAGGTTTCGTTTGTCATTCCAGATGAAGAATTGATTTGAAGTTGTGTCAGAGTTGTTAGATAAGTATGGTGCTTCTTTTATTTTATTTGTGTCGAAAGGAGGAATGTAGATTGAGTCTTTTTTCTGTGCGTTTGTTTGAATACTTATTAGAAAGAATAAAAGAAATGTTAAAAATGTTTTTAATGCAAAATGAAAAGTGCAAAGTACAAAGTGCAAATTATTATTCTCATCAATATTATTTTTAATTTTAAAGATTGTACTTTTCACTTATTGTTAAATAACTTTTTTGGATACTGTAATGCAAATTTATTTTCGATTTCTTTTTGCAGTGATTACGGATTTAGCAATGATTTTAATTAAC
>CAYYJH010000048.1:16285-22995 GCA_964472195.1 uncultured Ignavibacteriaceae bacterium
TTATTTTCGATTTCTTTTTGCAGTGATTACGGATTTAGCAATGATTTTAATTAACTCTTCAGCTTCAAGTGTAAGATTTAAAATTTCTTTATCTTGAGATAATCCGCTTTTTCTAATTAGTTTAAGCCAATAAAAAGATTCCCGCAACTCTTTTAAAACAATTTGCATTTTGTGAATAAAATCTGCTTTACTTTCTGCACTGCAAGCTTCTTCATAATTTGCTCCTGAGGACGTTGCAGATCGCATAAATTGATTTGATATATGTTTTCCTGCAAAAGTTTTATCGATTTTAGCTGAAAGTTTAATACTGCCAGCTCCAAATTCTAATAAACGCTCTGATAAATTTCTTTTATTTTGCATTCTTTACTTTGCATTTTGCTCTTTGCAATTTGAATTTACTTGTTCCTCTTTTCCATCTACAATCACACCATCATGTATCTTAATTATTCTGTCGCATTTTTTTGCAAATTCTTCGTTGTGAGTAACAATCACGAATGTATGATTAAATTTCTTTCTTAAATGGAATATCAATTCTATTATAGCTTCTTCGTTTTCTGAATCAAGATTTCCGGTTGGTTCGTCAGCAAGAATGAGCTTCGGAGAATTTATTAAAGCTCTTGCAACTGCCACCCTTTGTGCTTCACCCCCGGATATTTCGGATGGTTTGTGATTTGCCCTATCCTCGATGCCTACCTCTTTTAACAATTCATTAACATTATCTTTTTTATCTTCACCGCAAATCATTGATGCTATGAGAACATTTTCAAAAGACGTAAACTCCGGGAGAAGGTGATGGAACTGAAATATAAAACCGATCTCTTCGTTTCTAAATTTTGCTATCTGTTTATCACTTCGGTTTAGTATCTCTGTGTTTTCAAAAACAATTTTTCCGGAATCAGGTCTATCAAGAGTTCCAAGAATATGCAATAATGTGCTTTTACCAGCTCCCGATTTACCAACGATAGCAACTATCTCACTTTTATAAATTTTCAAGAAAATACCTTTTAATACTTCTAATCGGTTTAGTTTCGTAATTTGAAACGATTTTTTAATATCAACAGCTTCGAGTAAAAGTTCTTTGTTCATAAATTTTGTTACTTTCTTGTTAAAATTTTATTTTCATAAAAATATTACTCCCAACGGATTGAATCTATCGGGTCTAACTTAGCAGCTTTTCTTGACGGATAAAGTGATGCCAGAAAACACAGAATAAAAGCTGCGAACGGTACAAAAATAAAATCTGTAAATCTTAATTCAACGGGTAAAGCATCGAATTGATAAACAGAAGAATCAATTGTATAAAACTCAAAATATTTCTGAGCTAAAACTACAAGCAAACCGATTAACGAACCCGCAACCATACCGATGACCCCTACGGCAATACCTTCGAATAAAAATATCTTTGTAATTATTTTATTCGATGCTCCCATTGCTTTTAATACACCAATGTCCCTTTTCTTTTCAATGACAGTCATTGTGAGCGAAGCCAGTATATTGAAAGATGCTACAGCAATAATTAAACTCAATATTGTAAACGTCACCCACCTCTCAATTTTTAATAAAGAGTATAGACTCTCATTAAGATCATACCACGTCATCACGTTGTAATTGGTTCCAAGCAAATTTTGTAATTTACTTTTTATATCATCTGAATCCTCAATGTTGTCTAGCCGCATCTCGATACCGCTCACATTATTTTCAAGGTTAAAAAGGTTTTGTGCGTTTTCTATCGAGATGTAAGCATATTTAGAGTCGTAATCTTTATTATCCGAGACGAAAATCCCATTAACTATAAAATCTTTTGTTAAAGGCTCGACAAATTGTGTAAGAGAACTTTCGAGACCAACGGGGCTTAACAATGTTATGGTATCGCCAACGACACATCTCATTTTATCTGCTAATGAAATCCCTAACACAATCCCGCCAAAGTCACCTTTATCCTGCAAGTTAAACTCTCCTAATTTTACAACATCTTTGACGCCACAGACTTTATCTACTTTGTTTTCCTCTACACCTTTAATGTATAAGACTGTATTAGCAATATTGTTCGCAAGCATACCTTTATTCAAAGTATATGGAGCTGCGGTTTCAATTCCTTCATCGTGAATTGTTTTTATGAGTGATGTATAGTTTTTAATCTTATCCCCTGAATTCGATTCAATTCGTATATGTGGATCGAAACCAACAAGGATATCCGAGACTTTTGCGTTAAAACCATTAAAGACAGACAATACAATTATCATTGCAGAAACACCGATAGTAACTCCAACTATGGATATGATAGAAATTATAGTTATGAAGTTTAATTTCCTTTTTGTGAATAAGTATCTCTTTGCTATGAAATATTCAGTACTCAATTTCCTGTTTGGGATAGTGTTTTACTGATACAATTATGTTTACTCATCGAATACTATTACTGATTCGGTATATTGTCTAACTTTATTATCGTCGATCTTTTTTATTAAATATCTTCTAAACTCTTCTGATTTTTTATCCATGTTTTTTTCATTAAGAAGATTCTTGATTTCATATTTCACATGAAGAATTCTATTTATTAATATGTGTCTTGTAATTCCAGCCGGAATTTTATGCTTGTTGTTTGCACTTCGCAGTATGTGATTCTTTTTGAATTTCGGGAACTCTATGAGCGTACCCTTTTTCCGTGTATATTTTTTTAAGTCAGCAATTCTTATTTCACTTTCTGATCTATCAAATTTATATTTCTCAAAATATATTTTTACAAATTTATTAAGTTCTTTGAGTAATGTACCAAAATCTTTTGGAAGATGAACCACTATAGTTTCATTTTTAGTAAGGTCCGTAGCAAGAAGAGCGTTAAGTTTTTTATTCAAAATCGCTTCTCCGTTTTTGTAAGATACATATTTATATTTAAGATAGTTGCCTTCGCAGTACATTTTAATTAATTCGATATCAAAGTCATATATAAGGTGGTTCCAATCTTTGAGCTGTATTCTGCTGTCCTTGTAATCGATTATTTGGGCGATAGCAAGTTTACATCCGATAACTTTTAACGAGTTGTACCTGTTTGCTCCATCTATTAATATTAAATCATCTTTATTTCTTCCGACTATTATAGGATTAATGAGGTGCTTGCTTTTTGATATCCTGTTGTAAATATTCCGAAGTCTGTAAGTCTCTGTTGTTTCGTGTAGTTTTAAATCAGAAATCCTAAGAAGTTCAAGATCAAAGAAATTCTGTGTGTAGTTTATCATTTATCTGTGAATAGTCATTTATTTAGATTTTTCAAATTCAATTAACCCTTTCTTATCTAATTTTATCTTGACAGTGTCCCCGGGCAGGAATTCACCGCTTAATATTTTTTCGGATAGGGGATTTGTTATGTATTTTTGAATTGTACGTTTAAGAGGACGGGCACCGTATGTTATGTCGAATCCTAATTTCCCAAGCCAGTCTTTTGCTTCTTCATCAATTTCTAATTTGAAGTTTTCTTTTTCGATACGCTTTTTTAAGTTACTTAACTGCAAATCGACAATCTTTCTAAGCTCTTTTGCTGTTAATGGCTTGAATAATATTATGTCGTCGATTCTGTTAAGAAATTCAGGTCTGATTGTGGATTTTAAAAGATTGAGAAGTTTCACTCTCAATTCATTCATTATATCATCACGGTTTTTTTCATTTATTGATTGAAGCTGTTCCTGGATTAGCATAGTACCTAAATTAGAAGTCATAATTATCAAAGTGTTCTTGAAGTTGACTGTTTTTCCCTGTGAGTCCGTTAACCTGCCTTCATCAAGCACCTGGAGAAGTATGTTAAAAACTTCCGGGTGAGCTTTTTCGATTTCATCGAGAAGAACAACGCAGTATGGTCTTCTACGAACCGCTTCTGTTAACTGTCCTCCTTCTTCATAACCAACATATCCGGGAGGTGCTCCAATGAGTCTCGATACGGAAAATTTTTCCATGTATTCACTCATATCGATTCTAACTATAGCTCTTTCATCATCGAATAGAAACTCTGCAAGTGCACGTGCCAATTCGGTTTTTCCAACACCTGTTGTCCCGAGAAAAATAAATGAACCAATCGGACGGTTTTCATCCTGCAGACCGGCTCTCGAACGGCGGATTGAATTTGATACAGCAATCACCGCATCCTCCTGACCTACAATTCTCTTTGCAAGGTTCTCCTCCATTTTGAGAAGTTTCTTCCTCTCGCTTTCCAGCATTTTTGTAACGGGGATTCCAGTCCACTTAGATACAATTTCCGCAATATCTTCAGCACCTACATCTTCCCTTAACATTTTTTTGTTTTTCTGTATTTTTGCTAATTCTTTCGACTTGTCATTGATAGTTTTTTCGAGCTCGGGTATCTTTCCATATCTTAATTCAGCAACCTTTGCAAGATTACCCTCTCGTTCCAATTTATCTGCTTCATGCTTTGCAGATTCGATTTCTTCTTTTGAAGACCTTATAGTCTTAATGAGTTCTTTCTCTAAATTCCAGTGAGCGACGAGTTCATCTCTCCGGGCTGAGAGTTCTGATAACTCTTTTTCAATTTCTTTAAGCCTGAGTTCGGTTGGATTCAATTTATTATCTTTATTAGCCATTGTAACGAAAAATTTATTAATAAATTAAATTAGTTGTTAAACTAATAAATTATAATAGTTATTTCTATGATAATTAAAATAGAGTTTGATAAAATTTAAAGTTTAATTATGTTTGTTTATACTACTAAACTATAAATTCATTCTGATGGAGCTTTTCGAAAACAAGTCAAACAAATCAATATCAAGAAAAAACGAATTCACACCATTAGCCGAGCGTATGCGACCCAAGACGCTTGATGATTTTGTTGGACAGAAACACCTAGTTGGCAAGGATAAGCCTATCAGATTAATGATCGAGAAAAACGATCCTGTGTCGATGATATTGTGGGGACCACCGGGTACAGGAAAGACTACACTTGCTTTGATAATTGCAAATTTAGTAAAAGCAAGACTTATAAAGTTATCAGCAGTTTCATCGGGTGTTAAAGATGTCAGGCAGGCAATCGAAAAAGCTGAATATCATATTAACCAAACAGGGAAAAAAACAATACTGTTTATTGATGAGATTCATCGCTTTAATAAAGCACAGCAGGATTCATTATTGCACAGTTCTGAAGAAGGTATTATAATTCTAATCGGTGCTACAACCGAAAACCCTTCTTTTGAAGTTATTTCGCCTTTGCTTTCAAGATGCCGGGTCTATGTTCTTGAAGAATTGACAAAAGTCGATTTCCTTCGGATTATTTCGCACACTTTGAAGAATGATGTGCAACTAAGCAAAATAAAGGTTGAAATCGAAGATAACGATTTCTTAATAAAACTCTCCTCTGGAGATGCGAGGCGTTTGTTGAATGGGTTAGAGTTAGCTGTAAAATTGACAAAACTGAATGAAAAAGGAACAATCACACTTACAAATGAAACTTTCAAGGAAGCATTTCAGACTAAATATATAAAATATGATAAGAATCAGGAAGAACATTACAATATTATTTCTGCTTTCATAAAAAGCGTGAGAGGAAGTGATCCTGATGCTGCTGTGTATTGGATGGCAAGGATGTTGAACGGCGGTGAAGACCCGAAGTTCATTGCAAGACGAATGATTGTTCTTGCATCCGAAGATATTGGTAACGCCGACCCCTATGCTTTGACATTAGCGACAAGCACGTTTACGGCAGTTGATTATATAGGGATGCCGGAAGCTCGGATTGTTTTGTCTCAGACAGCAGCATATCTTGCAAGTTGTCCGAAAAGTAATGCTTCATACAAGGCGATAAGTAAAGCGAGCGAGGATGTTGAAAACTTACCAGCTTACGATGTTCCCTTGCATTTAAGGAATGCACCCACAAGATTAATGAAAGAGCTTAATTATGGTAGAGATTATAAATATCCGCATGAGTTTGATAATAACTTTACTGAACAGCAGTATTTACCCGAAGAATTAGAAGGAAAGATTTATTACATACCATCGGATAACGGTGCGGAAGGGAAGCTAAAAAAAAGACTGAATGAATTCTGGAAGAAAAAAAGAAGATAGTTCTCCGAACCAACTGATCATTAAGGTTATTCTATATAAATGTTTATTGAGAATTGTAATCTGAAAATTGATTTAAAATTATAAAATATAAAAGTATTATGAGAAAAGATCATTTCAATTTTATTGTAGCACTATTAGTTTTTATCGCTATAGTCGGTTGCGGTATATGTAATCGGAGCGACACTCACAAGAAGGAACTTCAAGACCCCGAAGTAAAAGTCTCGGCTGAAATCTTAATAAAGGATTACAGGGAAAACGAAGTATCCGCAGACGATAAATACAGGAATAAAATCCTCGAGGTTACCGGTGTTGTTAGCCAGGTAAAAAAAGAAGGACTTAGCAGGGTTATAGTCATTCTGCAAAAACCAAAGACCTACTGGGGTGTTAAGTGTCAGTTGAATAAAGATTACAAAGATGTAGCAGGAGAACTCAGAGCAGGTGATAAGATTACAGTTATTGGAAAGTGTACAGGATTAAAATACCGCTCTCCTTATTTAAGGAATTGCAGTATTAAATAACAATCTTAAATTCCAATACAACCCTCGGTTCTGTCATTCCCGCATCCCAGCGTAAGCTGGAATTAATGAGGGAATCCATTTATACCTTGTTCCTACGTTATACGTAGGACTACATACAGAACGGTTTGCGTT
>CAYYJH010000049.1:0-22055 GCA_964472195.1 uncultured Ignavibacteriaceae bacterium
TATGCCGAGGGACAAAGGAGATATGTTGAGAGTCTGTCATCCTATGCACGTCAGTTTCTTGAAAAGATGAATAAACCCGATGTAGATTATATAGCCGGTCTTGCACCTTCGATGGCGATCGAGCAAAAAACCAGGACTAAAAATCCACGCTCAACAGTTGGAACAACTTCAGAGATATATGATTACTTAAGGCTCTTGTATGCAAGGATAGGAGTTACTTATTCTCCCGTAAGCGGGAAGTCTGTCAGTAAGGATACACCCGAATCAATTATTAAAAAACTCAGCAAACTTTCATCAAACAGCAAATTAAAACTTTACATCCTATGCGAATTCAAATTGAAAAACATTGATGAGTTAAAAAACAAATTAAATGAACTGCGGGCATCCGGTTTTTACAGGCTTTTGATTAAAAATGAGATATTGGATATTAACGATGTAAGAGAACAGGATTTACTAAAAAGGTTCAAGAAAAAGAAGGATGATGAGCTTATCAAATTGGAGGTTTTAATAGACCGTTTGATTTTTGATGTTGAGGATGATGATTCAAAATCGAGATTGAATGATTCACTTGAGATGGCTTTTATTGAGGGTAATGGTTATTTAAAGATAAGGATATTATCGGATGATGATTATAAAGA
The DNA here is from genome assembly GCA_964472195.1 of uncultured Ignavibacteriaceae bacterium. GTDB lineage: Bacteria > Bacteroidota > Ignavibacteria > Tepidaquicellales > Tepidaquicellaceae > BS750m-G4. The sequence goes on from CAYYJH010000049.1 coordinate 639, forward strand.
TTATCATTTCAACCAGTATCTCGAAAAGGATGGGATAAGGTTTGAAGAACCGGAACCGAGATTGTTTTCTTTTAACAATCCCTACGGAGCTTGTGCTAAATGCCAGGGATTCGGAAACACAATGGATATAGATATGAGTCTGGTAATACCCGATAAGAATAAATCATTGATCGGTGGAGCCATAATGGCATTTTCAACCCCAAAGCATTCTAAACATTTAACAGACCTTCTGAGTGAGGCAGGTGATTATGGCGTAGATGTTCATATTCCATTTAAACATCTCGATGAGAAACAAAAAGAGTTTGTTTATAAAGGTGGAAAAAGATATAAAGGTATATTAAAATTTTTCAGGATGGTTGAAAGGGAGGCATCTTATAAACTCCATTACAGAGTTTTGTTGAATAAATACAGAGCATATACCACTTGCAACAGCTGCGGTGGTTCAAGGCTGCGTAAAGAAGCTCTCTACGTGAAGATTAAAGGAAAGACAATTTTTGATATAGTTAAAATGAAAATCGATGAAGCGTATGAGTTTTTTAACAATCTTGAATTGAATGAATACGAGAAAAAAATCTCAGAGAGAATAACGGAGGAGATTGTGTTTCGTTTGAAGTATCTTAACGACGTTGGCTTAAGGTATTTAACTTTAGACAGACTTTCGAGAACTCTTTCCGGTGGGGAATCGCAGAGGATAAACCTTTCGACATCACTCGGCTCTTCGCTCGTAGGTTCTATTTACGTTCTCGATGAACCTTCAATCGGTTTACATCCGCGTGATAATGAAAAACTTATTAACATTATGAAGTCTCTGAGGGATTTGGGTAATTCGGTTCTTGTGGTCGAGCATGACAGGGATATGATGAAAGAAGCAGATGAAATAATTGATGTAGGACCGCTTGCAGGAGAAAATGGCGGGAAATTAATATTTAAAGGTCCATATGATAAAATTCTAAAAAATAAAAATTCCATTACGGGTAAATATCTTAGTGGCCGTGAGAAAATAAAAGTGCCTCGTGTACGAAGAGTGTTAAATAACGATTCGAAATATATTTTGATTAAAGGGGCAAGAGAAAATAACCTTAAGGATATTGATGTAAAGATACCTTTAAATGTATTTACCTGCATAACCGGGGTCAGCGGTTCGGGGAAATCAACATTGATTTATGATATACTTTATGGAGGAATGAAGAAAAAGCTCGAAGGATTTTATAAAACAAAAGTTGGCGAGCATGATTCAATAGAAGGAATTAAAAATATAGATTCTGTGGAGATGGTTAACCAGACACCCATTGGAAAAACATCAAGAAGTAATCCCGTCACATATATAAAGGCATTCGATGTTATACGCGAAGTTTTTTCTACTACGAATGAAGCAAAGCGAAAACACTTGCGTCCGGGATATTTTTCATTTAATGTCCCGGGTGGAAGATGTGAAACTTGCGAAGGTACAGGTATAATCAGAATAGAGATGCAGTTCATGGTGGATATTTATCTTGAATGCGAGGTATGCAGAGGTAAAAGATACAAACTTGACGTCCTTGATTTGAAATTAAAAGGTAACAATGGTTACAGGAAAAATATAAGTGAAATTCTGGATATGACAGTATCAGAAGCGATGATTTTTTTTAAGCCGTTTAAAAAAATTATTCAAAAGCTTAAGATTCTCGAAAATGTAGGTCTTGGTTATATAAAGCTTGGTCAGGCTTCCTCAACATTATCAGGGGGTGAGTCGCAGAGAGTGAAACTTGCATACCACTTAACATTTCAGGAAAAAGGTACCAAGACTTTATTCTTGTTTGACGAACCTACGACAGGATTACATTATTATGATATTTCAAAATTGTTAAAGTGTTTCGATGAATTAATTAAAAAAGGAAATTCAGTTGTTGTTATAGAACATAATCTTGAGGTTATCAAATGTGCAGATCATGTTATTGATCTTGGACCGGGAAGCGGTGATGAAGGTGGCGAAATTATTGCTACCGGTTCTCCTGAAGATTTAGTGAAAGTAAAAAAATCATATACTGGAAAATATCTTAAACAATTGCTATAAATTTGTTATACTTAAATTATGGTAAATAAAATTAAAGAATCAAAATATTTTATACTCGGACTTTTTGCAGGAGCGACCGGCGGATTTCTTTATTGGAAATATATTGGCTGTTTGAATGGAACCTGTCCTTTAGCCTCTAACTGGCTTATCATGACAATTTATGGAATAGTTTTAGGAGGCGTTCTTGGTAATATAGTACAGGGTATTATTGCAGCTAAGAATAAAGCATCTGATAAATTAAAAAGTGTTTAGCTTATTATATATTGAAGTTCTTGTATGGAATTTTTAAAAGTAGGTAAATACAGAATAAATATTAATAATGTACTTTACTATACTGTTGAAGATAGTGTTATCAAGGTTTGCTTTGATACAAACCAGGGTGTTCATGATATTGACATACATTTTTCCAGTGTGGAAGAATTTCATGAATACTGTGAGATCATCGATGATATGCTTGAGGTAGAGGTAGAAGATGTTTACGAAGATGATACAGAACAGTAAAAAGAATATCTCTTTATAAATATTTTTACTAACCAAAAAAATATTATGAAAAATAAGTTATTACAAATTTTAACGTTAGTTGTTTTTTTTAACATTCTAACATTTGCAAGTCTTCATCCACAAATCACAATAGGGAATAACCACATTCCTGTTTTTGGTGATCAGTATATTATACATGATGTTGATACAACAGGAGTAAATCAGGGTAATAGCGGAGCTAACCAGACTTGGAATTTTTCCAGTATTAATGTTTTAACCGATTCCGCTGTATTCAACTGGGTAGATCCTGCAGCAACTCCTTATGCATCTTCTTTCCCCGGTGCTCATATTGCGGAAGGAAATCAAATTTATTATATGTATTATACTATAGTGAGTGGTGATCTTAGTAATATTGGATCGGGTGTTGGTACACCTCCTACTCAATTAATAACTACCCTGACTGATCCTGAAATTATATTTAGAATACCTTTTACATATACCAATACATACACAGATAGTTTTAATGGTACAATCATCGGTGGGTTATTCCCAGTAATTAGAAGGGGTACAATAACAAAAACAGCAGATGCTTATGGAACAATAATATTACCGACCGGTACATACAATAATGTACTCCGAATAAATTTCCTTCAGGATATAACAGATTCAACCTCTGGAATCCCGGTTGTTATCAGAACTGTGACAGATAATTACAGCTGGTATACCGGACAGTATAAATATCCGATTTTTTCGATAACATTAAGTACGATTTATACTGTGGCTGATCAAACAACTACCAAGTCTGCAGTTATAACAACACTTAATGAATCTGTTGGAGTGGTTCCAATTGGTAATCAAGTCGTGAGTAAATACAAACTTAATCAAAACTATCCAAATCCTTTCAATCCCTTAACTTCGATAACATTTGATATTGTTAAAACATCAGATGTGAAATTGGTTGTTTATGATGCACTCGGGAGAGAAGTAGCAGAACTTGTAAATCAAAGATTATCAAACGGAAGTTATAAAGTAGATTTCAACGCTGCTAATCTAACTTCCGGAGTATACTTCTATAAACTGACAACAGGAGATTTTTCAGAAACAAAAGCGATGTTGCTTTTGAAATAAATGAAGAAAATAATATTGTTAGTAAAAAAGCCCTGTTTTGTCCGGGGCTTTTTTTGTGGAATTTTGTGTCTTGGTGCTTGCGTGGCATTGTTTTCTATCCCCATAGCCTCAAAGAATTAAATTACTAAAAATAATTACCGATTATCCAATTCTTTTTTAAGAAAATCCGCTGTATAAGAAACATCTTGAAATTTTTTAACAAGTGTTTCGGGAGTTCCCTCGGCAATAATCCTGCCTCCTTCTTCTCCTCCTTCGGGACCGAGGTCAACAATCCAGTCTGCACATTTTATTACATCTAAATTATGTTCAATAACTATTACAGTATTTCCTTTATCTACTAATTTATTCAATACATTCAAAAGCATGTTAATATCTTCAAAATGCAGTCCTGTAGTTGGTTCATCAAGAATGTAAATCGTTTTTCCTGTTTGTACTTTCGAAAGTTCGGTTGAAAGTTTGACTCTTTGTGCTTCTCCTCCCGATAAAGTTGTTGCCTGTTGTCCGAGTCTTATATAACCTAAGCCTACATCGAATAAAGTCTGTAGCTTTCTTTTCAGCGGAGGGATAGCACTGAAAAACTCTACGGCTTCTTCGACAGTCATCTCTAATGCATCGGCAATTGATTTACCTTTATATTTAACCTGAAGTGTTTCCCGGTTGTACCTGTTGCCGTTACAGACATCACACGTTACATATACATCCGGGAGGAAATTCATTTCTATCTTTTGTAATCCATTACCAGCGCAAACTTCACACCTCCCGCTTTTAACATTAAAAGAGAATCTTCCAACTTTGTAACCTCTAATTTTTGATTCTGGTAAAGAAGCAAAGATGTCTCTAATGTAAGTAAAAAGTCCGGTATAAGTTGCCGGATTGCTGCGGGGGGTCCTTCCAATAGGAGATTGATCGATTTCTATTACTTTATCAATAATTCTCTTTGACTTCTTATCAGATTTCTTCGTATAACTCTTGATTGAAGAATATGGTAATGGTTCCCCAACGGATTTTGAAAATTTTCGGGATAGTATAGGGTAAAGTGTTTCATTAATAAGGGAGGATTTACCGGAACCGCTCACACCTGTCACACAGATAAATTTCCCGAGTGGAATTTTTAAATATATATTCTTTAGATTATTTCCTTTCGCACCTTCGAGAATTAAAAAGTTACCGTTTCCATTTCTTCTTTTTTCTGGTATATAAATTTTTTTCTTCCCGTTTAAATATTCTCCAGTTATCGATTGACCATTGATATTAGACGGATGTCCAAATCCCACCACTTCACCACCGTGTTCACCTGCTTTAGGACCAAGGTCAACAATGAAATCGGATGAATCTATCATTTGCCTGTCATGCTCGACAACAATTACCGAATTTCCAATGTTCCTTAGATTCTTTAGAGAATTGATTAATCTTTTATTATCCCTTTGATGCAAACCAATCGATGGCTCATCGAGGATGTAAAGGACTCCTGTGAGTTGAGAACCTATCTGAGTTGCGAGCCTTATCCTCTGTGCTTCTCCCCCGGAGAGTGTTTTTGCATTCCTGTCTAACGATAAATAATTAAGTCCTACGTTTAAAAGAAAATCGAGTCTTGCTTTTACTTCTTTTATGATAGGTTCTGCTATGATTTGTTTTCTGGAATCAAGTTTTAGCTTTTCAAAATATTTTCTACATTCGTTTATAGAAAATTTTGTAATATCGTGTATGTTTTTGCCATCTATTTTCACCCAGAGCGTATCTTCTTTCAATCTTCCGCCGTTACATGCTTGACATTTTTTAACAGTCATAAAATTTTCTGCCCAGAGTTTAATATGCTCGGAAGTTGTATCGTTAGAAAAGTGCTCAATATAGTTTATCAAACCGTTGAATTTGTGCTGGTAATTGTGTGTCTTTCCTAATGAATTTGTATATTTGTATCTTATACGTTTCTTTGTTCCATAAAGAAGTTTGTTTATTGTTTCTTTCGAATAATCCTTAATCGGAGTGTCTATTGTATGTTGAAAATTTTCAAGCACGCCCTGAAGTATAGAGCATATCCAGGTTTTTTTCGGTTTTCCAACGGGTGCTATTCCACCGTTTGAAAATGAAAGTTTTTTATCGGGAAAAATTTTATCAACGTTGATTTCTTTTTTAACACCTAACCCAAAACAATCTTTGCACCATCCGTAAGGAGAATTGAATGAAAAAGCATTGGGAGCGGGTTCTGAAAAACTTCTACCTGTTTCCGGGTCTGACAGTTTTTCATTAAACATCTTATCTTCTTTGCCATGACTAATAATGACTACACCTTCTCCGTGCCGTAAAGCAATTTCTAATGAGTCGTATATTCGCATTTTAGATTTCTTGTTTATAACTACCCTATCAATAACAATATCTATATCGTGAATTTTAAATCTTTCGATTTTCATTTTCGGTATGATTTCTTTTATCTCTCCATCTACTCTTACTTTTGTGAATCCTTCCGAGGAAATTTCTTCGAACAATTCCCTGTAATGTCCTTTTCTTCCTTTTACAACAGGAGCAAGAATATTTATTCCTGTTCCGGATTTTAATTTCATGATTTGTTCGAGTATTTGGTCGAGACTTTGCCGTGTTACAGCTTTACCCGTATCGGGAGAATATTGTGTCCCACAGCGTGCAAAAAGAAGACGCAGAAAATCGTAAATCTCGGTTACAGTTCCGACCGTTGAACGTGGATTATGAGAGATTGTTTTTTGTTCGATTGAAATGGATGGTGACAGCCCTACGATTTTATCGACATCTGGTCTTTCGATGCCGCCTATGAACTGTCTTGCATAAGCAGAAAGTGTCTCCATGAATCTTCTTTGTCCTTCGGCATATATCGTATCGAAAGCGAGGGATGATTTGCCTGAGCCTGAAAGACCAGTAAAGACTACAAGACTATCGCGGGGAATCTCAATGTCGATGTTTTTGAGATTGTGTACTCGAGCACCTTTTACGATTATTTTATCTAAGTGTGATATAGAATGAAAATTAATTAACAAAAAAGATACATTAACAAGAGTGCTTTTACAATCCAATTATCTGTGTAATAAGAGCTTTTGAAATTTTAAGGGATAAAACAACTGAATTTAGAACATATGTGTAACCTTAATTTTGGTGTGGTTAATTTCATTAAAATATCAAATCTTTAATGATTTTAACATTGAAAATGTAGGATAGAATTAGTAAAATAACTGCCTTTATAAAAGCTCCCATCGACTAGGGGTTAGGTCATCACTCTTTCACAGTGAAGACACGAGTTCGAATCTCGTTGGGAGCGCGACACCCTCCATTCTTCTTCTTGAAAAACATCACAGAGTGCAACCTTTGTATTCATTCCTAAGTCAAATTATTTGTAATTTACTTTAAAATTAATTAAGTCAGTTAGACTTGCTTCTACCTGTTGCAGACAAGTACTGTAAGCAGGAATTAAGTCAATTAATAACCCCAGTCTTGTTAGTTTAAGTTCTACAATTAAGGAAATTCTAAAATCTTATGGAAGGAAGTTTATGCTTTGTTTAACATGTCTTGATGCAGGACAGCTTCCTTAAGTACCTCGCCTTTTATTCCTATTACAATTGCTTTAACCGGAATGTTTTTCCCGGATAACTCGATAGCTTTTTGAGCGAGCTGTACCAAACCACTACAGCACGGTACCTGCATAATCATGATTGTAATTGAATTTAACTCTGCGTGTTTTATCATGGCAATTAATTTTTGAAGATATGTTTCCTGGTTTGTGTCGAGCTTTGGGCAGGCTATTGCTATTGTTCTATCTTTTAAGAAGTCTTTATGGAAATCAGGATAAGAGAACCCGACACAATCTGCAGTTAGAAGAAGGTCAGAATTTTTATAATAAGCAGCAAGTGGCGATACTAAATGTAATTGTATAGGCCATTGTTGTAAATGTGATGAACGAATTCCCTGCTCATCTTTTTTATTCAGTCCGTTCGTTTCACGAAGATCAATAGTTTGAGAACCCGGACAGCCACATCCATGTTGTGGGTTTGAATTGGTAATATTTTTATCGATTGGAATTTCTATGTTGTTTTCGTTTAAGAAATCTATTGCCTGTTGAAAATATGTAATCTCGTTGTGTTCTTTCAAATGTTCTAAGTGTGCTTTGATAACATTTCTTCCGCCTTTTACAATCGTTTCCATAACCTTTTTTTCATTGTATGGTTCGGCTTCCCTTTCCTCTACTGTTATGGCTCCTTGCGGGCAATGACCAAGACATGCTCCCAGTCCATCACAAAACAAATCGCTTATCAAGTGTGCTTTACCGTCAATTATTTGCAGTGCACCTTCTGCACAAGCTGGTATGCAGTCTCCACATCCATCGCATTTTGATTCATTAATTTTTACGATTTTTCTTAGCATGAACTTCTCCTGTATAATTTAAAATTGAGTTTTTTAATTATTAAAACCAAAATATTTTATACAAAGATAGCAATAATAAAGTGAAATGCAATTGATTTAAATCAAATTGCTGGAAAATTTAGTCATTCATATTAATAAAACAAGATTGAATGAAATGATAATTAGCTTTTTTTTGTTTTAAAATAAGACTATATTAGTCCACTTTTAATGTAAAAATATTTATAATGGTCAGGCTTTCTAAAAAAGTTGAATATGCATTAATTGCAGTGAGGTTTATTGCAAATTCTAAAGATAGATTGGTTACAGCGAAAGAAATTTCTCAGAAATTAAATTTATCCCGTGAGCTAATTGCAAAGCTTCTTCAAAAACTAAAAGTGAAAAAGATATTAGATTCAAGCCAGGGGATAAACGGTGGTTATAAATTAAATATGAAACCTGAGAAGATATCTCTTTCTGATGTGATAGTTGCGATTGAAGGGAAACAGGCTATTGTAGAGTGTCTCAGCAGTGGTGAAGATATTGAATGTTGTCTTTTTGAAAGCTGCAAGATAAAAGGTACGATAAACCAGATACAGATGGAATTCAGCAAGCTTCTTCAGAACAAAATGATCTCTGATTTTGTTTGATACTTTTCCCATTTTGATATTAAATATAATAATAAAAGTTTCATAAATGGATTTTCCAATCTATTTGGATAATAATTCTACAACACCTATTGACCCGAATGTGTTGGATTCAATGATGCCTTATCTGACAACGAGATTTGGGAATGCAGCGAGTAAGAGTCATAAGTATGGTTGGGAAACAGAAGAAGCTGTTGAATTGAGCAGAAAGAAAATTGCACAGCTTATTAATGCAGAACCTAAGGAAATTATTTTTACAAGCGGAGCAACTGAATCAAATAATCTTGCTTTGAAAGGTGTAGTCGAAAGGTATGCATCAAAAGGAAACCACATAATAACCTCACCAACGGAACATAAAGCTATACTCGATACATGTGCATATTTAGATAAGCATGGCTTCGATGTTACTTATTTAACGGTTGATGAGTATGGGGCGATTGATATCGAGGATTTTAAAAAAGCGATTAGAGATAAAACGGTTCTTGTATCATTAATGATTGCAAATAATGAGATTGGAACGTTGAATCCTATTAAGAAGATTGGTGAAGTCTGCAGGGAGCATGGAGTTCTTTTTCACACTGACGGAACTCAGGCAGTTGGAAAGATCCCAGTTGATGTTGATAAAATGAAAATTGATTTGATGAGTTTTTCAGCTCATAAGATTTACGGTCCTAAAGGGAGTGGAGCTTTGTATGTAAGAAGCAGGAATCCAAGAGTAAGCTTGGTAGAGCAGATAAATGGAGGAGGACATGAAAAAGGAATGAGAAGTGGAACGTTGAACGTTCCGGGTATTGTAGGATTTGGAAAAGCTTGTGAAATTTGCTTCGAAGTTATGGAAGAAGAAACAAAAAAAATAATGTCATTAAGAGATAAAATGGTGAAAGCGTTTCTTGAGAAAATAGATCATTGTTATCTGAATGGACATCCTGAAAAAAGAATACCTACCAATCTTAATATGAGTTTTCGTTTCATAGACAGTGAAGCTTTGATGATGGAAATGAAAGAGTTAGCAGTATCGTCCGGTAGTGCCTGTACATCAGCAACTCTGGAAAGCTCGTATGTAATTAAAGCAATAGGGAAAAGTGAAGAATTTGCACGTTCATCGATAAGATTCGGAGTTGGGAGATTTAATACTCCCGAAGAAATCGATTTTGCAATTGGAAGAGTTATTAATGCTGTTAAAAAGCTCAGAAAATTATCACCAGCTTATGAAATTTTTTTAGATGATAATGAGTTAGATAAATTATAAGATCAAAGAATAGCAGTTTTTTTGAATGAATTTTTTGATAAAATTATATCATATTTAGTAAAATCTTTTTTAAAAATAATAATTAAAAAATGTCAGTATCGGGTAATGAATTTATTCCGGGAGTTACCGAAGATGTTAATATTACGATTGGAGCTGTAGAAGAAGCTAAAAAATTAATTGAAGAAAGGAATATCCCTTCGAATTACGGATTCAGGATAGGTATTAAAGGAGGTGGTTGTTCCGGTTTTACTTATAAATTAGGATTTGACGCTAAATCAAGATCTTCGGATGTGGTTATTGAAAGGGAGGGAATGAAGATATTCATCGATATGAAGAGTTATTTATATTTAATAGGAACAGAAATTGATTTTACTATCGGAGAGGAGGGAAGAGGTTTTGTTTTTAATAATCCTAAATCAGGATTAACCTGTATCTGTAGTTGTTCTTTTGGAGAGTAGTCGGTGTTTCAAAGATTACACCCGATTTGTTATTGAAGAAGAAATTTTACCCCACTTATATACTTTGCATAATAACTCCGAAGATTAATTAAGTCCTGCTCCATATGTGGATATTTTTAGAAAGGATTCAAAATGGGACGTAAAGATTTGGGCAGGTATAATAATTCATTAAAAATCTCAGTTTTGATCAAAATGTAGAAGAATTTTAGTACAATATTCAAAATATATTTTAATAAAAAATAATTTCAAAAAATCGAAAGGAGAAATTCATAATATGGCTTATGAATGGAAATTTAATCCAAGACCTTATTCAGACGATGAGGCAAAGACACTTTTAAAAGATGTTGTATCACCTGAAACAAGTGATTGGCATTATAATACACACCATAAGGGTTATGTTAATTTTTTAAACAAGATTGAAGCCGGACTTGAAACTGCTGATAAGGATGCAGCAAATGGAAACTACAGCGAGTTCGGCGAATTAAAAAGAAGGTTTACCTGGAATCATGCAGGAGCATTGCTTCATGATTTATATTGGGAAGTATTGGGTGGAGATGGTGATCCATCGAAAGGACCCGAAGTAGTGGCAGCAATCGAAAAGGATTTTGGTAGTTTTGATAACTGGAAAGCAGATTTCAAGGCGGCATCTTTTGCAGCGAAGTTATCAGGCTGGGGTGTTTTAGCATTCGATCAGCTCTACAGCGGAAGATTATTGAATGTTCTTGTAGATGAACATCATTATGGTGCGATATGGGGTGGAATTCCATTGATTCCATGCGATGTATTTGAGCATGCTTATTATCATAAAGATGGACCCGGTAGAGCAAAATATATTGATAACTTTCTGAATAACTTGCATTGGGGAAGAATAAATGATAGATTTAAGAAATTTGTAAAATAAATAGGTGTAAATAAATTTTTGAAAAAAGTAATAATCTTATTAATTTTCGTTATTTCATTATCCTGTGGTAAAGATAAAGATGTTGATAATGAAAAGACTGTTGGTAAATTTCAATGGTCGGAAAATATTTCTGTTCAACAGATTCCTGATCAGCCCATTACCGGAGTTATGAACGGGAAGGAAATTAAGATTGAGTATATTAATTACGAACAGTGGAGAGGAAGCGGAGATAATGTTATTAATATAGGGAATAGATCCCCTAAACAGAATTGTGGTTATGTAGAAAATGATGATGCTTTTCATCTAACGAATGTAGCTGGTGAATTTGAAGAGGGTGATTTTGTCAAAGGCAATTTTGATACGAACATTGAGGGTGTTGTAGCAGATTATCATTATTATGATGCGAACAATAACATTGTGAAAGTAAACGATCCATGGAATTGTGCACTCGTGATAACAGAATTAGGTGATAAAACTGTCAAAGGCAAAATTGCAATATGTTTTAAAGATGAGAAAAAAAGCTGGATTGCCGGAACATTCGAAGCAATACGATGTTATAATTAGTCAAAAACTCCCGGGATAAATATTTATCCCGGGCTTTTTATTAATATAAAGCATAAATCAGATGAAAAAAATTAGTAAATATTTATTAATTTTATCTTTGCTGTTTTTTATCTCATGCGGTAAAGGAAATAATAGTGATTCAAGTAAAACGGATAAAGAAGGAACTGAAGAGGTTAAAAAAGACGATGATAAAACAACATCAGGAAAAACTGAGGAAAAAGACGATGAATCAAGTTTAGGAGCGAATGATTTAGGTATGAGTGAAGGCTTACCTGATGATTTTCCGGATGACCTTCCAGAACCGGAAAACGGGAAATGTTTAGGTTCTATCATTACATCGGAAGGAACAGTTGTTACATTTGAATCTACTGATAAAGTAAAAGATGTTGTAGATTTTTATAAGGAAAAGATGGAAAACAGCGGCTATGAATTAAGCGAAGGAGGAGAAATATTGGTGAGTGATCAAGGTGGACTTATAGGATGGAATAAGGCTGGAAAAGAAATTGGATTAATGCTTGGGTATGATAAAGAAAAGGAAATAACTTCTGTGGTTATTACGTACAACTACAAATAACCCGGAATTTTAGAATATTATCATCATTTTTTTATTTTTGTTATTCATATAATAAACATTATTATTAAAACTTCCGTTAAGACTATAACATAGTATTTCGGAAGTTTTTTTTCTAAATGTGTTTCATAGTGGAGGTTTGCAAAGTAAAGAGATAAGAAATATATTAATTTGCAGAACGGATAAACTTGGCGATGTTATAATGACACTTCCACTTATAACGGAAACCAAAAGAATTTTTCCGGATTCAAAGATATCATTTCTAATAAGCAATTACGTTCGCGGATTGCTTGAAGAGTATGAGGATATTGATGAGTTGATATATTTAGAGAAATTTAAAAATATTAAGGCACGACTTGACTTTTTAAACGACAAGAAATTTGATGTTGTGATTAGTGTTTATCCAAGATTTAATCTTGCACTTTTATTTTTCTTAGCTCGAATTAAATACAGGGTAGGTACAGCTTACAGATGGTATTCTTATTTTTTCAATATGCGAGTTCCTGAACATAGAAAATTTGCCGAGAGACATGAAGTTGATTACAATCTTAATTTGTTAAAAGTGTTTACTAATGATATTAGTTATAATAAAGTATTTAAGTTTAAATATTCTGATACTGAAAAGAATAATACTAATGAAAAATTCAAACAGTATGGTTTCTCGTTAAATGATGATTATATTATTATCCATCCATGCAGCATGGGTTCATCAAAAGATTGGCCGCTAAAAAGGTTTTCCGAATATTCAAATTCTTTTCTTAAAAATTTTCATAATATAAAAATTATATATACAGGTTCGGAAGCAGAAAGTATTAAAATAGAACATCTTCATAAGAGTATCTCGGAAACATATAAAAAGAATGTTGTAAACCTATCAGGAAAAACAAATCTGAGAGAATTAATGATATTAATTGATAATTCAAATCTTTTTCTATCAAATGCAACAGGTCCGATACATTTAGCAGGTGCACTTAATAAAAAAATTATTGGATTTTATCCGAATGATATTCCCATAAACGAAATAAGATGGAAACCATTGAGTGATGATTCTGTTATATTAAAACCAAAAAATCCCGGTGATTCGATGGAAACGATAAAAGTAGATGAAGTAATTGATAAAACGAGACAGATTTTGTATTTGAAGAATTAAGAAATTAGAAACATATTTCCAATAACAAAGTTAAATTTTCAATAAGTAAAAACAATCATGAAAATAAAATTTTTAGTCATTATAGTATTTATTGTTTCAACATTTCAGGTTTCACAAGCCCAGGATTCAATGAAGACTAATAAAGAATTCAGAGTAATAAAGCAAAACGTTTTCACGACAGGAGAGAAGTTGACTTTTGAAATAAACTATGGTTTTGTAACAGCAGGGTATGCTTATATGCAGATTGCACCTAATTACCGGGTTGTTAATGGGAGAGAATGTTATGATATTTCAATCAAAGTAAACTCAACAAAGAGTTTCGATTGGGTATATAAAGTCAGAGACAAGTATGTTTGTTATTTTGATAAAAGCGGTTTATTTCCCTGGAGATTTGAGCAGCATATAAGAGAAGGAAATTACTCGAGAGATTACGAAGCTATATTTGACCAGGAAAACCATAAAGTAAAAACTTATACTGGAGAAAAAGATCCGAAAAAGTTCGAAGGGGAATTCGATATACCTGCATATGTTCAAGATGCTGTGAGTGCATTTTATTTTTCCCGAACTCTCGATTACTCAAAACTGAACATTGGGGATAAAATAAAACTCCAAAATTTTTACAAAGATAAAACTTATCCCTTAGATGTAATCTATCACGGGAAAGAAACAGTTGACGTTCCAGCTGGTGAGTTCAAATGTATTAAGGTTGAACCTCTTGTGCAGGAAGGAGGTTTGTTTAAAAGCGAAGGTGAATTAATTGTATGGTTAACGGATGATGACAGAAAGATGCCAGTAAGAGTAAAGACAAAAGTGTTAGTCGGAGCGATGAATGTTGAGCTTACTGACTATGAGGGCTTAGCTGGAATGTTGAATTCTAAAATAGATTGATTATTTAATCGTTTTTAAAATATAAAAGCGGTTCTTTTTAAAAGAACCGCTTTTATTATTTCAGTCATGAAAATTTCAGAATTATTTTTTTCGATACAAGGAGAAGGGAAAAGAATCGGATATCCATCATATTTTATCCGAATGAATTATTGCAACCTGCGATGTAAGTTCAAAAGTGGTAATCTTTGTGATACTGATTATACAAGTTGGTATCCGGAAGACACTCAAAACATAGGGGAGATTAACTTATCCGAAATAATCGATGATTATATGAAATATAATTCCGGGAATGTTGTAATCACGGGGGGGGAACCAACGTTGCAGCTTGAAGAATTGAATGACCTTTGTTGTGAATTAAAGAAGTTGAAAGCAGACGTTTTTATTACAGTCGAAACTAATGGTACATACATAGGGGACTTTGTAAATCATGTTGACCTAATTAGCATAAGTCCAAAGTTAAGATCATCTGTCCCATTCAATTCTGAATTTGAAATCATGCATGAGAATAATAGAATAATTGTTGAAACTTTTAAAAAATATAATGAATACTATCTAAGGCGCGTGTTTGATATTCAATGGAAGTTTGTGTACACTGATGATGAGGACATGAAAGAAATCAGGGAGCTTCAGAAACAAATTGGATTCGAAAATAAAGATATCTTCCTGATGCCCGAAGGCAGAACCAGAAAAGATTTAAAGCGAAACAGATTAAAAACTGTACGGATGTGTAAAAGATTTGATTGCAATTACTCAGATCGATTACAAATTCTTCTTTGGGATTCAAAGAGGGGAGTTTAGAAGTTATAATTAAAATTTATACTATTAGCTTGCCCATTTATGGAAAAATTTACATTAGAGTTTCTTAATATTTGATTTGATGAATTTGAAAATAAATAATTAATAATATCAGTAGAAATTAGTGAAGAAAAAATTAAAAGCGATAAATTCGAAGATGAATTTAAATCCTTCCTGCCTTGTTCATTAAACAAATTATTTTTCACGTTAATAATGTCTTTTCTTAAAGAATGTATCAATAAAGCACTACCTGAACCAACGATCATTCCACCGAGGATATCGCTTGGATAATGGACTCCCAGATAAATTCTTCCGATTGAAACAACGGCAGCATAGAAATATAATCCTGAAATTAAAACGGGTTTATCAGGATATCTTAAGGTCAGGGATGTTGCAAGTGCAAAAGAATTTGTAGTGTGCCCTGAAGGGAAAGAAAATCTATCTGTTAAAGGTTTACTTGATACAAGGTATACATCATTCAGTTTTCTAAATGGTCTCTCTCGTTTAATAATATTTTTCAAAGAAATTGTTATTACAGATCCTGTTAGTTCTGATATTGCAGCAAGAATTGCAGAGTTTTCATCATAATACTTTTCGTAAAATCTTGATAATGAAAATAATCCTACAGGAACAATTATGGAAACTGGTAAAAGTGATTTGTCAGTTATTGGTATAACGGTATTAAAAAAATCACTGCGGCTGTTATTAATCGATCTGAAAATTTTGACATCGATGTTTTTTGGGTCACGGTTATATGTTGAATCAAATACATGGGTCTGTTGAGCTGGAGAAACGGAACAAGAAAATGTGAGAAAAACAATTAGAAAAAATATAATTTTTGAATTATATGTTTTTATAATTTGTTTAGGGAAAGACATATTTACATTCTTATTAAATCTTCTTCTTTTCAGTTTTTTAATACCGTTCAAAATATTTTTTTGGTTTATTGCAGAACCCGAAATTCTTATTTGATGATGTCATTTTCTTTTAACCACTCTTCAGAATAATATTTTGAGAGGTATCTTTCACCCGTATCACAAACAAAAAAGACTACCAAGCCTTTTTCATCAAGTTCTTTGGCAATATTTAAAGCAACATACCCAAGTGTTCCGGTTGATGCTCCACAAAAAATTCCTTCTTCCTTAGTAAGTCTTCTGCACGTGTTGATAGAATCCTGATCGCTTACTTCAACTATCTCATCGACATAATCCAATTCGAGAATATCTGGAATCATGTCAGCGCCTATTCCCTCAATTAAATACGGATGTGATTCGGGGATTTTTCCTTTTTCTTTAAATGTTTTCGTAATAGAACCTACCGGGTCAGCACACACTACTTTTATATCAGGATTTTTTTCTTTTAAAAACTTTGCTGTGCCCGTAATAGTTCCACCCGTCCCAATACCAGCGACAAGGTGTGTTATCTTACCATCAGTTGCTTCCCATATTTCGGGACCGGTAGTTTTATAATGTATACCCGGATTTGATTGTGTACCGTATTGATTTGAATAGTATGCGTTTTTAGTTTCTGATGTAATTCTTGTGGCCGTGTTTATGTAATATTCCGGTTCATCTGGTTTTGCATCTTTAGGAACAATTACTATTTCTGCTCCAAGTGCTTTTAAATAAGCTTTTTTTTCTTTACTAACTTTTTCTGAAACAACTATTATTGATTTATAACCTTTTACAGCCGCAGTTAATGCTAACCCGATACCAGTGTTTCCGCTAGTAGCTTCTACGATAGTATCACCGGGTTTTAAATCTCCTTTCCTTTCAGCATCTTCTATAATAGATATACCGATACGATCTTTAACACTTGCCCCCGGGTTTAAAGATTCAAGTTTGCCCAATACAGTTGCCTTAAATCCTTTAGTTAGCTTGTTTATTTTTACGAGGGGAGTATTACCTACAAGCTCTAGTATGTTATTGTAATATTTCATTATAATAGTGTATTAGTATTCGTAAGAAAAGCTTTGATAAAAATATATATCAATATTAATCAGGCTTCATTAAAGGGAACAATATAACATCTCTTATTGAGTGTGCATTTGTTAACAACATTACGAGCCTGTCGACACCGAGTCCAACGCCTGTTGTAGGAGGCATTCCAACTTCTATTGCTCTCAGGAAGTCTTCATCCATAGGGTGGGTTTCTTCTTCACCGCCCCTGCCGCGGTCAACCTGTTGTTCAAATAATTTTCTTTGAAGTATCGGGTCGTTCAGCTCAGTATAAGAGTTTCCCATTTCCCATTTGTAAATATATGGTTCGAATCGCTCGACAAATATAATCCGTTCATCGTCTTTTTTCATATCCTCTAACTGCTCAAATGAATATTCTCTTAATTGTTTGCATAATGGTGTTGTATCAATCGGATGATCTATCACGAATGTTGGTTGAACAAAATCTTCCTCGCAGGTTTCTTCGAATAAAACAGAGATCAATAAACCTTTGCTGTGTGAGATGTTTTTGTCAAACGCTATGTTATTTTTGTCCATGTATTCAATAATTTCATTCTTTTTCATTTTCAATATATCCAGACCTGTTTTTTCATTTAATGCATCTATCATTCGTATTCTTCTCCAAGGTCTTTTGTAATCAATTTCGGTATCCTGGTATTTGAATGTGTTCTTACCGTGAACGTCTATACAAGCCTGTTCTATTACCTCTTCAAATAAGTCCATACTGTCATTGTAATCTCCGTATGCTTGATACCACTCGACTTGTGTGAATTCCGGATTATGAGTTCTGTCTATTCCCTCATTTCTGAAATCTTTCACAAATTCGTAAACCCTGTTGAAACCACCCACTATTAATCTTTTTAAGAAAAGTTCATTCGATATTCTTAAGTATAAGTTCATATCTAGTGTATTATGATGTGTGGCAAACGGTTTAGCGTTAGCACCTCCGTATATCGTTTGAAGTGTTGGTGTTTCGACTTCGAAAAATTCATGTTTGTCCAATGTATTCTTGATAGATTGCATAATTTTCGTTCTTTTAATAAATGTATCTTTGACATTTTCATTAACAATCAGATCCATGTATCTTTGCCTGTAACGTAATTCGACATCTGCAAAAGCATCATGAATTATTTTTTCTCCTGATTCCGTAACTTCCTCCTTTACTATCGGTAACGGATAAATTGATTTCGAAAGTAATTCGAATGAATTAGCATGCACTGATACTTCACCCGTCCTGGTTCTGAAAACAAAACCCTTGACACCAATGATGTCCCCGATATCAAGAAGTTTAAAAAGTTTATAATGATTCTCACCAACATCATCTTTCCTGATGTATATCTGAATTTTACCTTTATTGTCTTTTATGTGGCAGAAAGATGCTTTACCCATTTTCCGTATTGCCATTATGCGACCTGCAACCGAAACGACAATTTCTTTTTGTCTTTCTTTTTCTTCATCTGACTCGGGATCTTTGAATGTATCTTTGATCAGCTTAGAATTAACTGTAACCTCATATTTGTGTGGGTAAGGATTGAATCCTAATTCTTTTATTTCTTCTAATTCTTCTAACCTTCTTTTTATTAATTCGTTTTGTTCTGTCAATTTTGCAAAATTATTTATTTAAAAGATAAGTAATATTTTTTGTAATTATTATAGAATTGACGCAAAAGCACAAAGATACTAAATAAAAATTTGTAATTACAAATTTATTTTGTATTTCATTTAAGAATTATTTAAACGAATATTCTTCGATTTTCGTGCCTTAGTGGCAGACAATAGTTATATTTATTTTAAAAGAGCAATTTCCTTTTCGGATAGCATTTGCCAATCTCCTTCAGCCAAATTCCCTAATTTTAGTTTACCGTATTTTGTCCTGTGTAATTTTCTTATTTTATATCCAAAATTTTCAAACATATTTCTAACCTGCCTGTTCCTGCCTTCATGAATTGATATGTATAGTCTTTTGTAATTATCTTTATTCACGAATATGATTTTTGCTGGTTCTGTTTTCTTTCTGTCTATAATAATACCCTCTGTTAATTTCTTCCTGTGTTTTTCCTGAAGGGGTTTTGAAAGATGAACAAGATAAGTCTTGTCAACTTTAAATCTCGGGTGCATTAACTTATTCGCAAGCTCACCGTCGTTTGTCAAAATGATTAAGCCGGTTGTATCGTAATCGAGTCTTCCAATAGGAAAAATTCTATCTTTTACTTTTACCAGGTCAACAACTGTTTTTCTTTTCTTATCGTCTGTAACTGCTGAAATAACCTTTGGAGGTTTATTTAATAATATGTATACTTTTTTCTGTTCAACTTTGATAGGTTCACCGTCAACACTTACTCTGTCTTTTCCCGGGTTGAGCTTATAACCAGGTTCTCTTATCGTTATTCCGTTTACTGTGATTCTGCCCTGCAAGATATATTCATCCACTTTTCTTCTTGCAAGCATACCATTGGTTGCTACGAACTTGTTTATCCTTACATAATCTACCATTTTAGTTATTCATCCTTTTGTTCATCTTCATCAGATACACCTTCTTTAAAGCTTTCTGTTGAATTGTTATCCGGAGTCTCATCGTATTTTTTCACATCAGAATTATCTTTTCCTGTGTCTTCTTCATTAGTACTATTTGTATTTTCCAGGTCCGTTACAATATATTCATCTGTTAAACTGTTTTCAATTTTTTTTGAATCGTCTTTCTTGACGCCTGAGATAGTTCCCTGAGATTCGTGATGTACCGCATCAGTTTTTTCTGATTTGTTGACCGAATAAAATAAATCTATATCTGCCTGTGTTAGTCCTTCGAGCTTTTCCGTTTTTAATATTTCGTTTATCTCCTTTAATTTCGGAAGGTCATCGAGCGAATTCAATCCTAAAACTTTTAAAAACTTGTTTGTTGTTCCATAAAATATCGGTCTTCCCGGAGAGTTTTCCCTGCCTACTATTTTTATCAAGTTTCTTTCGAGCAAAGAGTTCACTATGTAATCTACATTGACTCCCCGTACAAATTCTATCTGCGAACGCGTAACGGGCTGCTGGTAAGATATTATTGCAAGTGTTTCGATTGCTGACTGTGATAGTCTCTTCTTCTGGATTTCCGAATAGAGCTTTCCTACGTATTTGGCATATTCCTTTCTTGTGGAATACTGGTAACCTCCTGCAACCTGAATTATTCTGAATGCATTGTTATTCTTCTCATACCTATCGTTTAGAACCTCAATTGTCTCTTCAATTTCTTCAGGTTCAATTTCAATCTTAAAGCTGTTTATGATATCTTTGATATCTTTATGCGTAATTTCCTCGTCTGATGCAAATATTAATGACTCAATTATATTTATTATCTCTGAACTCACCAAATTAATATGGACTAAACAACCTTTCTTAAAGTGAATTTTGATAAATCTTTTCTATCGACAGCTATTTTCAAAAACCCATCAAGTGCGAGCTCGAGGATGGATAGGAAAGTGCAAATCAACTCCATCTTATTTTGCATTAGTTTAACGAGTTCAGGGAAGTCAACTTCGATAGTTCTATCGATATAATCTATCAGGAATTCTTTTTGAATTTCGGGAGTGATATCGAGAGTTTCGATTGGGTGTGCAATTTCTCTTCTTATATTTGTAATCATATTTCTATAACCCTGTATAAGGTTATATATAGTCAGGTTCTTCAGGCTCAAATCTTCTGACTCATCCGATTCGAACTCTTTATAGTCTTTCTTGAAATACGACCTGAAAAATCTTTTTCGTGCTTCGGTCTCGAAATTGAACAGGTCTGAGCTTGCATCTTTAAACCTCTTATATTCGAGAAGCTTTCTGACGAGCGTAAGTCTCGGGTCTTCTTCTATCGGTTCGCCTTCATCGTCTAACTGCGGAATGAGCATTCTTGCTTTTATCTTCATCAGCTCCGAAGCCATAAGCAGAAACTCTCCCGCAAGCTCTATATCGAGCGATTGTATGTACTTTATATAATCGAGAAAATCCTTTGTGATTTTGGATATAGGGATGTCATAGATATTAAGTTCCTCCTCTTTCACAAAATGAAGAAGTATATCGAGCGGTCCCTGGTAATCCGATAGCTTTGCCCAGTACTCCCTCGATTTCGGAATTAATTCTTCCACTTCAATATTTGTACCTGAGTCTATATCCATATCTGTTTTTGCAATGTGTGAATATACAAAACAGTATTTTCAAATAAAATGAACATAAGGGAAATG
>CAYYJH010000050.1:0-14595 GCA_964472195.1 uncultured Ignavibacteriaceae bacterium
ATTTGATTCTACAAATCAGTTCTTTACACTGCTTGTAGGATTTTAATAAAATATATAAAGATTATATTAAGACCGTTCTTTCTATATATACAAATAATGTTAACAAAAACTAACTTTATTGACATGAAAACATTTGTTCGTTTCATAGCAATACTCATTGTTATTGCAACAATTTTGTCTTCACATACAGTATTTCCTAAACCCGATGTAAGAATAATAAAGAATGGTAACCCGGATTTTATAATTACACCAAAGCAATACAATCCAGATGTAGTTATCATACAGCAGGTTACGTTCGATCCTAACAGAATGTCAACATACATATACAACAAGGGTATATTCAACCAGGATCTGAGGTTATCCAATACCCCTGGATTAGAATGGCCTAAAGGTTCTCATAAGTTCGCATGTTTCACATCAGGATTATGTATATCAGCAATGATTAACAATCAACTACGGCAGGTCATGGCTTCCTATGCAGGAGAATATGCTGAGGGCTATATTGATGGTATTGGAGGACTTGCACTCAGGGATTCCCGTTTCAGAGTATACAAAATCCAAGAAGGTGATAATGCAAGCAATAACCTCGATTATGCACAATGGGGAGACATGGTTCCATTTGGAGCACCTTATGTTGATAAGAACGAAAATGGACAGTATGACCCGGGAATTGACATGCCTGGCATTAAAGACGCAAAGCAGACGATATTCGCCTGCTTGACAGATGGTTTCCCGGAAGAGCATAGTCTCGGGGAAGGTTTTGGCGGGGGAACGCCACCAATGTTTGCAGAGGTTCACTTAACAGCATGGGGTTATGATGGAGCTGTTCTCGAAGACGTGCAATTCTTTGAGTTTGTAATTATAAACAAAAACCAATATGCGTGGGATAGCACTTTCATGGCAGTAGTTTCAGATCCTGACCTTGGATGGGCTTTAGATGATTATATTGGATGCGATTCCTCTCTAAATATGAGTTATTGCTACAACGCTGACAATAATGATGATACAACACAATACATTTATGCATACGGTATAAATCCTCCGGCATTTGGAATGAGCTTATTTGTAAGTCCAATAAACTACGGTGTTTTTCCTCTGGATATGCTTGGTGCAACTGCGTGTGTTTATTTCAGCAGTACTGGAGCAGGTGGACCTCCTTGTGAAAATGATCCAAATGGAGAACCAGTTGGGGCTTATAATTTTCTTCAAGGAATTAAGAAAGATCGCACACCATGGTATAATCCTTTAACAGGTTTGAGAACAAAGTTTTGCTATCCAGGGGACCCTGAGAGCGGGTTAGGATGGACAGAATATAAAGGCTCAGTATTAAATTGCTGCGGTGATTCAATTTCACCAAATAATACAATCTCTGTTAATCCTGCTGGAGACAGAAGAATTGTTTTAAGCTCAGGTGCATATGATCTAAGAATCAATCCCGGAGATACACAGAAAATTGTCTTAGCTCAATTCGTGGCAAGAGGAAATAGTAACTTGAATTCTGTAACAAAGCTAAAGAGCCTAGATATAAAAGCTCAAAGGATTTTTGATTTGAACTTTGACGTTATACCTACGATAACTCCTCCATATGTTAACACAAGTTTTAAAGACAATGGAAATGGCAGAGCTAATATAGTCTTAAGCTGGGATAACAGGTCGGAAGGATACCTGTTCTGGGATACAATATTTTCAGATCGTGAAGATTCGGGATTCTATAAGTTTGAAGGATATGAAATATATGAAATACGAAGAACGGCAACTGAAATCCCAATTCTTAATAAACCCGAGACAATTACCAACGATATAACCTGTCTTAGAATATTTGACATCGTAGATACGGTAGGGATTATCTTTGACACATTGTCAGGAGGTTTAGCTAATGGAGTGTTCCAGGTTGTACCTCCATACAAGAGCAGAAAGCCGCCAGGTTTTCCGAACATGGGTTTAATACGCAGCTTAGAGATGACAGGAACAAAATATCCAGCAGAGAATGGCGGTGATACAAACTTTATATTCGGACATGAATACAGATTTGCTGTAATGGCGTATGCTTATAACTCTAATCCAATGAAAGGACAGGCTATAACCCGAAATTCATTACTCACCTCGATTATCACTGTAAGACCTGAGGCACCTCTTGCCGGTACACAATACAACTTACAATTAAGCGATACGATATATACCAATAGAAGGGATTTGGGTGTTGTACCAATTGTAATTTCTCCAGAATTGTTAATTAATGCAAGATATAAAGTGTTATTCGGAAATCCCGATACTACTTACAATTTATTAAGGTCGACCAATAACGGTTTTTCATACGACACATTATACAATAATCTTGCAACAGTAAGGGGTTTGTCAGAAGACTCCTCGAAAATTGTGAACGGAGTATTAATAAAAACACAAAAAATAAAACCATATAACACAGGCGTAATTAAAGATCCTACATTACCAACTGACAGTGTACAAACAAGAATGAAGGGCTGGGAATATACTCCTGAGACTAATAGATATTTAACTGCGAGTGATACTTTGTTCGTACCAACAAAACCATATCAAAGTCAATCGATGAATCTATCCTGGCCCGACATAAACACATTCACGGGAAACGGCACATCCGTACCTGCATCAAGTTTAAGAAAAATAAAAATAGTATTCACAGGTTACGGCAGCGGACAGATGGCTTACAGATACTTAAGGAACGTAGCTCCGTTTCCGGGACAGGACCCCAAACATCCATCTTTTATTCCATGGGTAATACACAGAGGGATTGGTGCACCATACCAGCAATTAAACGAAGTACCTTTCAAAGTTTACGAGATAGACCAGGATGATGGTACGACCGGTTACAGGCAGATAAACTGCGCATTTCTTGAAAACAATGATTCGTTGTTCGGTTGGGATGAAAAATACCTTGGGAAAGGAGAGATAAACGGCAAATGGGATCCAACAACACATATGTCCGGAGGATTTGAGATTCTTTACATATTCGAGTCAAGCTATGATACAAACGTGACATACTATAAGAGTTCAAACTTATTTACTCAACAAAGCACATTTGACATAATGTATGTATGGGCACCGAAGGCAGATACGAGTGGTACCGGAGATTTTACCATAGGGGATGAATTTACAATATATCCATACACTGTAACAGTACCGTTCATTGTTCCGGGTTATCCATTGTATTATGAATTTTCCACACCCAAAGCTATAATAGGCAGCACACAATTAGCATCAAGCAGGGGTGATATGGATAAGATAAGAGTCGTACCAAATCCGTATTACGGTTACAATCAGAATCAAAGTTCGATTTCAGAAGGATTTGTTACTTTCAGGAGGCTGCCAAAGAAGTGCTCAATAAAAATATACTCGCTCAATGGGGATATGATCAGGAAGTTAGATAAGGATAACGAAGATCCGACTTTGAAATGGGATTTGAGAAATTTGGAAAACAATCCTGTTGCGTCAGGAATGTACATAGTTTTAATAAATGCTGGGGGAATTGGGCAGAAGATAATTAAGCTGGCAGTGTTTACGCCGAAAGACTGATTAATAACTCAGCCTATAGGATGTGACTACTGTTCGTTTTTTGCCCTATCGGTGGCGCGGTTTGAATACTTGCCACCGATTTTTATATCCTGAGCAAATCAAATGACTTTTACAGTGTGATAAAATATTTTAAATTATAAAAAAATATTAATACTCCAGAACAATTTTCATCATCTTAATTATAAAATTTTATAACTTAAAACTTTAATAAAATGAAGAGAATAATTTTTACTATTTTCATTGTATTCATTTTTGCATCGTTCATAATAAATGTTACATACAACAGTAATACTTCATACAGTGGAAGTATTTCAGAGATTTACTCAAACAGAATATCTTTAGAAAATCTCAATTACGTTCCTGATGTTATGAATAATATAAATATCCTCGAAGAAAACGATAATATCTCAAACTATTACACTGTGAATCTCGATTCATTCCCTGTATTCACAGGATATCCAAAACATATCTCCGGAACCACGAGGGAAGGGGGTATATTTTGTAACATGGATGCTGATGTAGATATTGAAATTGTTTATAACATAGGGTATACAGTTCAGGCTTGGAATTTAGACGGTACTACCGTACCGGGTTGGCCCAAAAGTGTTAGCCCTTATCCACTGGAATGTGCACCTGCTTTTGGCGACATAGACGGTGATGGCGAGGGGGAAATTGTAGTTACGAATCATGGAGGTGCTTCAGGCGGTTATATATATGCGTTCGAAAAGAATGGAAGCAACGTAACGGGTTTTCCAATAAACCACGGATACTCTTCAAGAACACCCGTAGTTGAAGATGTAGATAATAACGGTACTTGTGAAATAATAGTTAATAAAAGAGAAACACGAGAAGTATGGGTTTATAAAGGTAATGGGACAGCTTATCCCGGTTGGCCTAAACCTATAAACCACGTTCCTGCATCGAGTTCAGCTGTTGGGGACATAACAGGTGACGGTATCCCAGAAATTATATCAGAATCTTATTTAGCCTTATATGCATGGAAAAATAACGGCGACTCAATCCCGGGATTCCCGTTTAACATGCCCAATAGTGATGTTAATTCATATTCCTCTCCGGTATTAGCAGATGTTGATAATGACAACATACGTGAAATTGTTTTCGGTACACACTCTTTAGGTGGAGGGGGTTATGTTTACATACTGAAGAACAACGGAACAGTTCTACCATCATGGCCAAAATCGGTTAATTACTGGATATACGATCCACCGGCTGTAGGTTATATAGATAATGATACAATATTAGACATTGCTGTAGGCGACCAGGTTTTAAGTCCGTCGCCTGTAGATCGGATATATGCCTGGAATAAAAACGGAACCGTCTTATCTGGTTTTCCTATAGGACCTATTAATGCTATCAATGCTCAAATTCTTCTCGGAGATATTGATAATGATAATATGACTGAACTCATCTGTGATGATAACTCTCAGTCAGCCGGACTTGGAAAATATTTAGCTTTTAATCATGATGGTACACCCGTAACAGGATGGCCTATCTCAACATCAGGGACATCATTTTTTAACACTCCATGCTTAACAGATGTAAACCGCGATGGTGTGTTGGACATAATTGGTGCTGGCTTAGAGTCCGGTCCGTCTTACGCAAACGTTTATCTATGGAATACAGGTATGAATTACAATCCAAACAATATCACTATCCCGATGTTCCAGTACAATGAAAAACACAACGGAGTTTATGATAAACCAACTCTCGTCGGAATTAAAAATCAAACCACAGAGTTAATTTCAGACTATAAATTATTCCAGAACTATCCGAATCCATTCAATCCGGAATCAAAAATCAAAATACAAATTTCCAGAACGAGCAATGTGAAGCTGGTAGTTTATGATATACTCGGCAAGGAATTAGAAACTTTAATAAACAAACAAATAAATCCCGGCACCTATGAAGTAAATTTTGATGGCAGTAATTACCCGAGTGGACTCTATTTTTATCAACTTACGGTAGATGGTTACGGTGAGACAAAAAGCATGGTTCTTTTAAAATAAGATATTATACAAACTTATGTTTCAAAGCCACAAAGGTACTAACGCATCTTAGTACTTTTGTGGCATTTTAAATCTACTTGTTTATAGATTAAGTAATCTACTCAATTTTAATTTCAACATCATCGCCATCGCAGCATTTAACTTTTACAATCTCACCATCGATATCATTCTCTAAGGCATCTGTAATAATTTTCATATCAATTTCCTCACACCCTTTAACATTCACAGGCATTTTACCAAATGCTTTAAGGCTCGATTTCACAAATTTAACTGGAAGCTTAATATTTACTTTATCACCCTTTCCCGATAAAACATTTACCTTAAACATTTTTTCTTTACAGCATGCTTCACTTTCCTGAGTTGTCTCTGATTCTTTAACTTTAATTGCTTCGATTAATTCCGCAGCTTTGTCGGCAGATATTTTTCCATCTTCTACCATTTTTAAAATTCTCGTGATATTCTCGTTCATTTTTTATAATTTATTTTTCAAAAATTATTCTTTAATTCTTTTTAGAGCTTCATCAGAATCGATTTCACCTTTTTCAAGTTTTCCAATAATATCACCCATTTCTTTATTTCGTTCCTCTTCTACATTATAACCCATTGCTTTTATCACATCATCTAATTTAGCTCTTACAGTTGGGTAAGAAACACCTAACTCTTTTTCAACTTCTTTAATGCTCCCCCGGCATTTCAAAAAAATCTCGATAAATCTTAATTGTTCTTTATTAAAAAGCTCGAATTTGGAAAATTCAAAATCACTTTCAATTATAGTCCCACAGGTTGCGCAGGTTAATTTAGAAGCTTTTAATTTTGAATTGCAAACTGGACATTCACTGATTAATTTATATGGCATAGCAATTTGTTTTTTACCAAAAGTATAATCTTAGATTAATATATTCAACATAGAAATCAATATATTTACTGTTTAATGTATTCATGATTAATATTATTAATTACAAAATTAAATTTATTAATTGGTACGGAAGTAATTCTAAATAGTTTCAAAAATTTTAAAAATCATTCATAATGTTAATATCCTTTATAATCAGCAAGAATTTTAATAATTTAATTTAATACATAATTAGAAAAATATTGATAGAAACACAAAAGCAATCAGAAAGAACCATTCTCGTTTGTTACTCTAACAGAAACGATAATACTAACTACCATCCAAAAGAATCTTTAGAAGAACTTAAATTCCTTGCAGAAACCGCAGGTGCCAAAGTTGTAAGAACATTTTATCAACAAAATATATCTTACGAACCACGATATTTAATAGGTAAAGGAAAAGTTGAGGAAATTGCAAATTACGTTGGTGAAGATAATATTACGCTTGTAATATTTGAAAACGAATTAGCATTTAATCAATTAAGAAATTTAGAAAATATTATAAAATGTAAGATACTCGATAAATCAAATCTTATTCTTGACATCTTTGCTACAAACGCAAGAACCGCTCAAGCTAAACTTCAGGTAGAACTCGCACAACTCGAATACTTATTACCCCGATTAACAAGACAATGGACTCACTTATCAAAGCAGTACGGTGGAATTGGAACAAAAGGTCCCGGAGAAACACAGATCGAAACAGACAGAAGACTGGTGAAAACTCGGATATCCACTTTGAAAGAAAAATTGAAAAAGATTGACAGGCAAATGAGAACACAATCTAATGAACGGAAAAAATTCACCCGGCTTTCGTTAATAGGTTACACTAACGCAGGTAAATCTACATTATTAAATTTATTAACAGGATCAGATGCTTATGTAGAAGACAAACTTTTCGCAACACTCGATACTTCAACAAGAACTCTAAAAATTTCAAATGGAAGTGATCATGGTCCTGCCTCAAAATATCCGAAGAAAGTATTAATATCGGATACTGTAGGATTCATCAAAAACCTTCCGCACGATCTTATAGAATCTTTCAAATCAACACTATCGGAAGTAATAGAATCGGATATCCTGCTGCACGTAATAGATATATCAAATCCAAATTTTAAAGAACAAATATCTGTTGTAAAAGATACTTTAAAAGAGATAGGAGCCGATAACAAAACAATCATTAATGTATTTAATAAAGTTGATTGTTTGGAAGATACAGAAATAATAAAAGATCTAAATGTTCATTTTAATAATTCTGTTTTCATTTCAGCTAAGAAAGGTTTAAACGGAAATTCCATAATTGAGAAAATCAAAGAATCGCTTTTAACCGAAAACATCGAAAAGACTATTAAACTGAAATCGGATAATTATAAAGGATTGAGCGAATTATACAAATTAGCAGAGGTCAAGGAAGTAAAATATTTAAAGAGCGGAATCAAAGTAAAAGTAAGAACAAATAAAAATAATTTCTTTAAGTTAAATAAAATTCAATAGACGTTTATTAATAAATACCTTAACTTACACCTAAAATAAAATGTAATAAGCACTCCTTATGGCGAAGACAAAAAAAGAAGTTTCAATTTTTATTGACGAAAAATTATGCAAGGGTTGTGACATTTGTATAGAGCTATGTCCTAAAGATGTCTTTACCGTTTCAGGACAGATAAACCAACAGGGATATTATATTCCTATCCCGACTAAGATGGAGGAGTGCACAGGTTGTTTAATATGCGAACTCATTTGTCCTGAGTTAGCAGTAATTTTGAAAACAAAGGAAGAAAAGTTTATAACATAAGGCTTTACAATTCCATTTCATTTCTAATGTTCGGATTCTAACTATTTCACAATTGATATGAATCGAAACCAGTATTTAAAATCAAAATTTGCGGGAGAAAATAAAGTTCAATTTATTCAAGGTGATGAAGCTGCTGCATACGGTGCACTTTACTCAGGATGTAATTTCTTTGCAGGTTACCCTATTACACCCGCATCAGAAATTGCAGAATTGATGGCAGAAGAATTACCCAAAGTAAACGGATACTACATTCAAATGGAAGATGAAATTGCCAGTATGGGAGCGGTAATTGGTTCAGTATGGTCAGGAGGAAAAGCAATGACTGCAACTTCAGGTCCGGGATTTTCACTGATGCAAGAAAACATAGGCTACGCTTGCATGACTGAAACCCCATGCGTTGTTGTAAATGTTCAACGCTCGGGACCCTCGACAGGACAGGCAACAAAAGGAGCACAAGGTGATATGATGCAGGCTCGATGGGGTACTCATGGAGACCATGAAATAATCGCACTGTCTCCAAACTCTGTTCAGGAATCTTTTCATGTGATGATAGATGCTTTTAATCTTTCTGAAAAATACCGACAGCCAGTTTTTGTGATGATGGACGGTGAAATAGGACATATACGTGAGAAAATCACATTTCCCTATCCAGAGGAAGTAAACATATATCAAAGAAAATTATCAAAAACGAAAGTCGATGTATTCGGTGGGGAAAAAATCCCACCCATTATAGAATTTGGGCAAGGTCATCAAATTCATGTAACCGGTTCAACGCATAAGAGTACCGGAATGCGGGATGTGTCAACCCAATCGGTTCATGATGAATTAGTCAGAAGAATATACGATAAGATAGATTCAAACAGAGATGAAATTGTAAAGTATGAGGAAAGATTCACATCGGATGCAGATTTCCTTGTTATTTCTTATGGAGCATCATCGAGACCTGCATTAGGAGCAGTAAGTTACCTTCGGGATAAAGGAATCAAAATTGGATTTCTTCGTTTGGTAACCATCTGGCCCTTTCCGGATAAAATAATACAAGAACTTGGAATCAAAGTGAAAAAGATATTCATTCCAGAAATGAACCTTGGACAGATTTCCCGTGAAGCTGACCGTTTTGTCAATTGTGAAGTAATTCCTATTTCGAAAATCGGCGGTGTACCTCACACAATTAAGGAAATTATATCAGAGATAAGAAAATCAATTTGAAAACGATAAAAATTAATTTTTCCTATGCAGCATGAACTTTTAAAATATCTACGTAAAGACCTGTTACCTACAGCATTCTGCTCAGGATGCGGTTGCGGTACAGTACTGAATTTATTCTGTCATTTAATTGACGAACTCGATATTTCACCCGATGACATTATTTCTGTTACCGGAATCGGTTGCTCTTCCTGGATTCCATCACCGTACTTTTCCGGTGATACGTTACACACAACACATGGCAGGGCGATTACATTCGCAACGGGTGTGAAAGTCATGAAGCCGGACAAAAAAGTCATAGTGATTGCCGGTGATGGAGACATTGCTGGAATCGGAGGGAATCATCTTATTCATGCTGCTCGTAGAAATATTGATTTAACTGTTTTCCTAGTAAATAATTATGTTTACGGAATGACTGGAGGTCAGGTTAGCCCTGCTACACCGTATGAAACAAATACAACAACAACACCTTACGGCAACCCTGAACATCCTTTTAAAATAGCTGAATTAGTAGCTGCAGCAGGCGGCGTCTACGTAGCAAGGTGGACGACATATCACATATTTCCATTAAAAAAAGCAATGAAGGAAGCCATACAAAAGAAAGGTTTTTCATTTGTCGAAATTTGTTCACAATGTCCGACAAGCTACGGCAGAAGAATCGGTAAACGTGAAGGAATAGATATTCTAAATGATTTCAAAAAAGATTCAATAAAAAATGATAACGCTAAGAAATATTCAGAAGAAGAGTTGGATTCAAAAATAGTAATTGGAAAACTCGTTGAAAAATCGAGACCTGAATTTGTAGAAAATCTTAGAAAATTAAATGCTCGTTTTAATTAATAAATAATTATGAACATACGTTTTTCCGGTTTCGGAGGTCAGGGGATAGTACTTTCGGGAGTCTTACTTGGATGGGGTGCAATAAAAAGCGGGAAAAATGCAATTCAGACACAATCCTACGGCAGTGAAGCCCGCGGTGGTTCCTGTAAATGCGATGTCATAATTTCAGAAACAGAAATATTCGAGTTAGAACCTCCAGAGCTGGATATACTCATATCATTTTCACAACCCGCTTTTGAAAAATATTATCCAGTATTGAAAAAAAACGGACTGTTGTTTATCGATAGTGATCTTGTTAAACCAAATTCCTGTTCACAAAAGATTCTAACAATTCCGGCAACTGACATAGCAAGTAAAAAAATGAAACGTAGGATCATGGCTAACATTATCATGCTTGGATATCTAACTTCACAAACGGGTTTAGTAAAACCAGAATCAATGGAGAAAAGTATTGAAACCAATTTACCCGATAAATTAGTTAAAGATAATATTGAGGTTTTTAGAATCGGTTTGAACTTCTAATACTAAATTCATGAAATTATTTGACATACCAATTTATTATAGAAGTCCTGTTATCTCTGAAATAAAAAAGCTCAGAGTAGACAAAGATCCAAGGAAAAAAGATTATTCTCCTACAGTTTTGGATTTTGGACCTGTAAAATTTCTAATTGCCAGACATTTTGGGTTTTGCTATGGTGTTGAGAATGCTATCGAAATATCATATAAAGCATTAGCAGAAAATCCTGATAAGAAAATCTTTCTACTAAGCGAGATGATCCATAATCCCGAAGTCAATAATGATCTTATAGAAAGAGGTGTGAAATTTATTGCAGAAACGTCAGGTAAGCATTTGATAGACTGGTGTGAGATAAATTCAGATGATATTGTGATAATACCGGCATTCGGTACAACTGTCGAGATACAAAATAAACTTTCCGAAATTGGAGTCGATATTTTGAAGTACGATACAACCTGCCCATTCGTAGAAAAAGTTTGGAATCGTGCTTCTACTCTTGGATCTTCTGATCACACAATTATTGTTCACGGAAAGCACAAACACGAAGAAACAAGAGCGACTTTTTCTCACAGCAAAGAGAACGCTCCAACACTAATTGTAAGAGACATCGAAGAAACAAAAAAACTTGGTGATGTAATACTTGAAAAAATTAACAACGAAGAGTTCTTTAAGCTTTTTAAAGATAAATTTTCAGTAGGATTTAATCCACAAAACCACTTAAATAAAATTGGTGTAGTAAATCAAACAACAATGCTTGCAACTGAAACTCAGGCAATTGCAGATTACCTAAGGAAAATCATGATACAAAAATACGGTGTGGATAAAATCAAAGAACACTTCTCCGATACAAGAGATACTCTTTGCTATGCAACACACGATAATCAAAAAGCAACCATTGCATTACTCGAGGAAAAAGCAGATCTTGCTATTGTCGTTGGGGGTTATAATAGCTCTAATACATCTCATATCGTTGAACTGTGCGAGGAGAAACTTACAACATACTTTATCTCATCTTCTGATAAAATTCTGTCGGAAAACTTAATTAGTCATTTTGATTTTCATAACCACAAAATGCTATTAACCGAAAACTATCTAACAAACAAAACTCCTATTACGATAATTCTCACAAGTGGTGCATCTTGCCCGGATTCGGTTGTTGATGATGTTTTACAAAAAGTACTTTCCTATTACGATAAGACAAGAAACATAAATGATGTATTAATGGAAATACGAGAGACTAATACGATACAGCGTACTTAAGCTATGTATAGTAAAACTTAAATTCTCTACATACCTGTTTTTACTCCTTTAAACTAATTCTTTTTTCGTGTATCATTGCGTTCATTATATACTTATTAAATATCATATATTAAAATATAATCACATTTTTAAATAACATTTAGGTTATGTTAAAAGCAAGTAAAGACAAAAACATCGATTATTTTAACTTAGATGAGATACTCACTGACGAAGAAATTTCTATAAGAGATACAATTAGAGAATTTGTTAACAAAGAAATATTACCAATAATAGAAGAGTATAACCAAAAAATGGAATTTCCAATTCATCTTGTCCCTAAAATGGCAGAATTAGGGGTTTTCGGACCAACTCTTCCAGAAGATTACGGGGGTTTAGAGCTTGGCAACACAGCTTATGGATTGATCATGCAGGAATTGGAACGGGGAGACAGCGGTATTCGAAGTTTTGCATCAGTTCAATCAGCACTCGTTATGTACCCTGTATATACATTTGGCTCTGAAAAGCAAAAAAAGAAATGGCTTCCTAAGCTCGCTTCAGGAGAAGCAATTGGATGTTTTGGATTAACCGAGCCTGATTTCGGCAGTAATCCAGCGGGATTAATAACCAAGGCTAAAAATGTGAAAGGTGGTTATTTATTAAACGGTGCAAAAATGTGGATAACTAATGGAACGATTGCTGATGTTGCCGTTGTCTGGGCAAAACTTGGCGGAACAGTAAGGGGTTTCCTGGTTGAAAAAGGGACAAAAGGTTTTTCTACTCCGGAAATGAAAGGAAAACTCTCATTAAGGGCATCTGTAACGTCGGAATTAATCTTCGATGATTGTCTCATTCCAGAAGAGAATCTACTTCCTAAAAGTAGTGGTTTAAAATCACCCTTGAAGTGCTTGACTCAAGCAAGATATGGAATAGCCTGGGGTGTTTTAGGATTGGCAATGGAATGTTTTTGTTCCGCTTTGAATTATTCTAAAACAAGAATCCAGTTTGGAAAACCTATAGCATCTTTCCAGATAACACAGGAAAAATTAGTACACATGCTTACCGAAATTACGAAAGCTCAACTTTTAGTTCACCGCCTTTCAAAGCTTAAAGATTCTGGAAATATGAAACCTCAACAGGTGTCGATGGCAAAAAGAAATAATTGTGCGATAGCAAAGGAAATCTCTAGTATGGCAAGAGAGATTCTCGGAGCAAATGGCATTTTAGATGAATACCCAATTATGAGGCATATGAATAATATCGAATCAGTTAAAACATACGAAGGCACTCACGAAATGCATACACTTATAATCGGAGAAGACATAACAGATATCAGTGCTTTTAAATAAATTATAGAAATATTATGGTTCACTTTCTTTCTGAAACAATTTTATAAATTCTCTTTTTGCTCTATTTTTCCAACTGCCTTTGTGATAAGTATAGCCTGCTATTAAGGGCATTGCAATTGTAGCTTCAGCATAAACCATCTGTTCATAAGTCATATCAACCTTGCCCCAGGAACTCGCTTCCTTAAGTGTAGACCCTGATAACGCACCATCTCTTTCATCGGCTACAGTTATCTGGACTGCATATTTATGCATTGGAACATCCTTTCCTAATATATCAGCTGCTACTACTACATCCTGTGTAAAGTTCTTTGGAACTCCCCCGCCAACCATGAACAAACCTGTTTCATACGCTTCAAGCTTTATTTTGGTTAACTCGAGAAAATCTTTTGCTGAATCCATTGATACATTCAAATCAGGATTATTCCATTGATGGTGAACAAATCCAAACCCTGCGGATGAATCCGAAAACGCGGGTACGAAGATAGGAACATTGTTTTCATAAGCAGCGAGTACAACACTGTCCTTATTCTTTCCAAACTTTGAAAGATACTCTCCCATGTGCCAGATGAACTCACGTGATGAATACGGTCTTTTATCAAGACTGTCACAAATCTTAGCAATTGTCATATCGCACTCCCTCAGGTTTTCTTCATCAATAAAAGTATCATATATCCTGTCAATCATTAGCTCTCTTAATTCATTATCATCAACGAATTTCGATCCTTTATAATGATGAAAACCAAGACCTTCAAAAAAATCCTGGTCGACTATAATTGCCCCTGTCGAAACAATAACATCTACCATACTACTCCTTATCAAATCAACAACTACATTCTTTAAACCAGCAGAAAACAACGAACCAGCAAGACATAAAATAATAGAACAGCTTTTATCTTTTATCATCATCTCATAATACTCAGCAGCCTGGTAAAGATTCCTCGCCTGGAATGCCATGTCTTTAAATGAGTCTACAAGCTCGACAACATTATACTTTTTGATGTCTATATGTTTAATTGTTTCTTTTAAATAATCTTGTTTGGTTTTCACTTTACAAATATTTTAAATGATTTTAGCAAACATAATAAGAACAACTAAAACGAAAAAAATTAATAATGATATCTACACTGAATAAAATCTATTATATTCTTGCTAACCTTATAAACAACACGATGTTCTTGTGTTAACCTT
>CAYYJH010000050.1:14695-21984 GCA_964472195.1 uncultured Ignavibacteriaceae bacterium
ACAATTTCTTGTTATCGTTATTTTTCAAAAGCAAATTCTCGCTTTAACTCCTCAAGAGATTGAGGTTTCTCTTTTTTACTTCGACTCTTTAATAATGCCTTAAATAATCTTTGGGCATTTTTAGAAGAACGAAGGAGGTGAGCTGTTTTAAGAAGACCTGAAAGTTCACTCTCTGATACTAAGGCTACATTCTCAGAGTTTCTACGGTTTATAATTATTACTTCTTTATTGAGTGAAACTTCATCTAACAATTTAGCTAAATTAGCTCTTGCTTGTGTATAGCTGTAATTAATTGGCATTTTAAATGTTAATTAGTTGTACAGTAATAGCGTACATATACAATTAAACAAACACAATGTAATTTTGATTCATAAAATTCAATATAGAGTTAATGCAAAGGTTCTGCCCAATCACCGTTCTCTTTTATTAAATTTAATAACTCATCAACTGCAATTTCTGTATCAATGTTTTTCTTAACTATATCCTTCCCCTTATAAAGTGAAATTTTTCCCGGTCCGCTTCCTACATAACCGTAATGCGCATCCGCCATCTCTCCCGGTCCATTAACAATGCAGCCCATTATAGCTATCTTCACACCTTTTAAATGATTTGTTCTCGATCTAATCTTTGCAGTCGTTTCCTGCAAATCGAAAAGTGTCCTGCCGCAAGAAGGACAGGATATGAATTCTGCTTTCGATATTCTTGTACCCGCAGCCTGAAGTATACCAAAACTAATCTTGTTTACTTCTTCCAATGGCACACTATCAGAAGTAATCCAAACTCCGTCCCCTAATCCATCAATAAGCAAACCTCCAACATCCGTAGAACTATGCAACATTAAATTTTCTTCATCCAGATTCTTGTAATCTCGTTTAATAATGACAGGTATGTTGATATTATTTTCGATTAAGATAACAAATGCTCCCCTGAGTTCAGCCATCGCGTGTATATTATCTGTATTCAACACAATAACACAACTATCATCGCATGACAACTTTTCAATCAATTCCGTTTCTAAATCCTCTGTAAAAAGTGAAAGAAATTTTATCTCATCGGATTTCACCAGGTCTTTCAAATACTGCTCTGCTGTTAATAACGGAAAGGAATCCATTTGTTTATTGAGTGATGACCACAAGACATAGTCATATATCTTTGAAACATTTCGGGGAAATGAATGTTTATCACTACTTTCGCCAAGATAAATATATTCAGGAATAATATCACTTTCATACGATACGTTGACATTTTTAGCATCATTAGATAAAACTACAACGGGTACTTTATTATTACCAATGTTTCCAATCTTGTTAGTAATTCTTTTTGAATAATCAAAAGGATCAATTGGATAATCAATAACCGCAGGAATTGATTTATGCTGTGCCCTTTTTGAATAGCGTTCGACAAGTCTCACAGCAACGGGTATCTCTGCTTCTGGTTCTTCTGTAAGTGAAACGCGTACCGTATCACCTATACCGTCTTCAAGCAAAGTACCAATTCCGAGTGATGATTTAATCCTACCATCTTCTCCTTCGCCTGCTTCGGTAACACCAATATGTATAGGATAATTCATCCCTTCTTCTATCATTTTATTCATAAGCAACCTATAAGCTTGTACCATAACTTTAGGATTGCTTGCTTTCATTGAAAGAACTATATCATCGAAACTCAAATCTTCACAAATCCTAACAAATTCAAGAGCAGATTCAACCATTCCTATTGGAGTATCACCATAACGAGACATTATCCTGTCAGAGAGCGAACCATGGTTGGTTCCTATACGTAAAGCTGTTCCGTGTTCTTTGCAGATTTTTACAAGTGGAGTTAACTTTTCTCTGATTCTATTTAATTCCGATATATAATCTTCTTCAGTATATTCTGCCACGACAAACATTTTCTTATCTGCGTAATTACCCGGATTTATCCTGACCTTTTCGACAATTCGGGCAGCAATTTCAGCAGCATTTGGTGTGAAATGAATATCAGCAATTAGTGGTTTACTGTTCTTTTTCTCTTTTAATCTCTTCTTAATATTCGCGAGATTCTCAGCTTCTTTAATGCTTGGTACCGTTATTCTAACATAATCTGCTCCAGCATTAAATATACGTATGCATTGCTCAACTGTAGCTTTTGTATCCATCGTATCGGTTGTTGTCATGGATTGTATTCGGATTGGATTGTCACCTCCGAGAGGAATGTCGCCTATGTTTACAACTCTGCTTACAAATCTTGAATAAGCAGTTAAATCATTGCAATATTTTTTCGAAAGAGTTCTTGGTATCATAAAATGAATTCATGGCAATTTTTATCGGAATTTATCAAAGAAGGAGTATATCATCTAAGCTTTTTACTTTCCTGAAATAGTATACGTTTTTCCTCATCTGTTAAACTTTGATAGCCACTTGCGCTAAGTTTATCCAAAATAGCATCTATTTTCTCCTGTGCATTTTTTTCATGTTCTTCTATATCTTTTTTATAATCGTGTCCTTCAATATCCTTGTAATCAGCATCAGAAATATCTTTTTCAGGGAATATCTTACCGGGAGAAGTTTTCTTTTTTGTGCCGAAACGGTCACCCGAAGATGTATAAAAGGAAGTGAATTTTGATTGACCGGGTGTTGAATCCTTAAAAAATTTAAAACCGCTTTTACTTTTGGTTATAATTAAATATACAATTCCCACTACCGCACCACCTAAATGAGCAACATGTGCAATACCAGTTGCTGAACCGACGGAGAATAATTCTATAACTATATATAACACTATCAGGTATTTTGCTTTTACAGGAAGCATAAAATAAATATAAATATACCTGTTTGGGAAAAGATAACCAAAAGCAACTAATACTCCGTAAACAGACCCGGAAGCTCCAATAGTAGGTGCAACAGTACTAAAGAAAGGCGCTATGAAAAGATTTGCAAATGCTGCTCCAACACCACAAAGCATATAGTAAAACAAAAACTTTTTAGAACCCCATAAATTTTCAAGTTCAAGACCAAACATCCACAAAGCAAACATATTAAAGAAAAGGTGCATAAAACCTCCATGCATAAACATATACGTAAAAATCTGCCACGGCATAAACGGTCCTGAGATGGGTGACTTAACAGCTACATTCGTAAAAATTGGCTGGAGCGCGAAATATTTAAAAAATATCTGGAAAAGACTTTGGTCCCCAATCCATAATGATTGGAAGAAAAAGTTTTGCAACAAAAATACTGCTACATTTGAAATCAGCAGATATTTTATAACAGGAGGGAAAAAACTAAATCCTCCAAACAAACTCGGTCTTTTATAGTTATTACTCATTTAGCTTTAATATTTATATGCAAATTTTCTGAGCTTTTTCATAATCTTCAATTGTATCAATTTCTATACAATCATATTTTGAAACATCAATAGAGTACATACTGTTCCCCTCTTTCTTGTTGTCAATCATTTCCTGAAAAGAGACTTCATAGAACTCGTTAACAATATTTTCCTGTAAAATTTTTCTGTCCAAAACTGTAAAAAGCTTCTTCATAAAATACAAAGAAAACTTTTCAATTCCTATAGATTCACCAATAGAGTTATCAATGCTGACCTGTTTTCCAATATGAAGTATTCTATTTTTGTTATTCGTAATTACCTTTATCTGTTCTTCATCCAGGTTATTTGTTACATTTACGGCTAAGCAATTCTCGTGTTCAGAATTTAACAAATCACGTATTATATACTTATCAAACAAAATATCGCTATCGAGAAGTACTACATCATCTTTTACAAACTGCTTTGTCATCCACAAGGAATATGAATTATTATTGTTCGCATAATCCGAATTAGTAATGAACTCTACGTTTATATCTGAAAATTTTTCGTTGATATAATTTTTAATCATGTCTTCTTTGTATCCTGTGACAATTATAAAGTCATTAACCCTAGTATCAAGAACGTTTTCAATTGTTCTGTGTAAAAGGTTTTTATTCCCGATATTAAGAAGACATTTAGGAGAATTATCGGTTAAAGGTCTTAGTCTTTTGGAGAGTCCTGCTGCCAGAATTATCGCTTGCATAATAAGACAATTTAAATAATTAATCTTTACCAGATAGTTCTTTTAATACCATCCTTTGTCTCAGCCATATTAACAGAAACATTAAATTACCGAGTGTGATTGTTACTATTAAATACCATTCAATCCGGTAAGCAACTGTGAAGGCTATTAAAAGTGTCATGTGTGTAGTCGAACCAATCCAGCTCCACATTCTAAGCAGCAATGTATTTCTTTTTTTATATTCTTCGGGAGAAACATTTAATTCGATATGTCTTGTAGAATTTCTTTGAAATATCGAATATTTTAAATAAATATTTACCAAAAGTTTTTCAATAATCTTACCTTTCTCTTTCATTAATCTTTCTTTCTCATCCGTGAATTCCTTTATCTCAACATTAACATCAGTGGCTTTTCCATAAGCATAAGTTAAATACATGTTTCTGTAATGATCGAAAAACATGTTTTGAAAAGCTTTTGAAATTCCCGCGGCTAAAGTTAGAAGCCAGGAGTAAATAATATCCCCTGTCAATATACTTAGTGCTAAAGCAATACCAAAGAATATTGAGAATGATGATATATAATCTATGAAACCATCAACAATTCTGCCAATTTTTGTGCCGTTCTTTTTTAGGCGAGCAAGCTGCCCGTCAACACAATCCAGCATGTTACATATAAAAAAACATAGTGCAGCTATAATAAAAAATTCATATGTAGAAAACGAATAAAATATACCGGAGACTATACCAAATAACATCGCTGCAATAGAAACCTGGTTTGGTGTGATGTTTGTATTATAAATGAGCTTTACAACAAGAAAAGATATAGGTCTGAATATTATCAAATCCAATATTTCTTCGGCTTCAACACTTTTTAAAGAAGCTTTATATTCAGATTTCAATGACATATTCTAAAAACATATTTTCAAAGTTTAACAACAATGTACATTTCTTTAACTTCAACTGATTCTATATAAAAATCATTTCAAATTCTCAAAAATAGACTATTAATCATTAAATAACAATTTACAACAATTAAGTATCCAATTTAAAAAATTATTGAAAAGTACGTTGAATTGATATACAGTGTTATATATTATCAAGATAATAAAATGGTAACATAAATACTGTATACGTTAATTGTAAAAATATTTACAAGTTTTTGTACACTTCAAAATTCTAAAAAGTTGTCATTAAGCTTCTACTCAATTAATTCATTTCTTTGATTTTAAAAATCAATTAGCTTATAAAAAGATATCATAAAAATCATATTATTGTTGTATTTTACAGAATCAACTAATTAATTTTCATCGAAATTATATTTTTTAAGTTGACATTTAATAAATATTCATTTAAATTATCATAGCACAATTGCTAACAAAATTAAAATTGTATAGTATCATAACTACTACATGTTGATTTC
Organism: uncultured Ignavibacteriaceae bacterium; assembly: GCA_964472195.1. Lineage (GTDB taxonomy): Bacteria > Bacteroidota > Ignavibacteria > Tepidaquicellales > Tepidaquicellaceae > BS750m-G4. The sequence continues at coordinate 20,142 of CAYYJH010000050.1, forward strand.
TTCAGCATAGGAGATAGCATGAAAATATTTACAAAAAAACCTGGTTTATCAATAATTCTATCCATCTTTCTTTCTTTAGTGATAATCTCACCAGATAATAATGCTTTTGCACAATCGTGGATGCAGATGGGTGGAGGAGTTAATAATACTGTTGGTGCAATTTCAGACTATAATGGGAAAGTAATAATTGGAGGTGCTTTTCTTGTAGCAGGAAGTATACCCGCAAACAGGATTGCAAAATGGAATGGTTCCGCATGGGATTCACTGGGTTCCGGTACAAACGGTCCAATTTCTGCTATGACGGTTTACAGCGGTGATTTAATAGTCGCCGGGGATTTCACTACCGCAGGCGGTCAAACCGCCAACAGAATAGCAAAGTGGGATGGGAATAATTGGTCTAACATAGGTCTTGGAGCAAACGATGTAATATGGGCTCTCACAATATACAATAATAAGCTCGTTGTTGGAGGAAATTTTACTTCTATTGGTGGTATTAGTGCATCGAGATTAGCAATGTGGGATGGGAATGCCTGGTCACCCATCGGTATAGGAACAGACGATGACGTAAAAGCTTTAACTGTTTACAATGGTGACCTTATCGTCGGCGGAAGCTTCTTATCAATCGGGGGTGCATCAATAAATAAAATAGCAAGATGGAATGGAATAAACTGGTTCCCTCTGGATAATGGATTAGATAATGGAGCTGTTTACGCTCTTACAGTTTACAATAACAATCTTATGGTTGGCGGTAGTTTTACTTCTGTCAGCGGTGTAAATGCCCGAAGAGTTGCCAGCTGGAATGGTACTCAATGGTTTTCTTTAGGACCTTATGGTGTTAATAACAATGTGCTAACATTTACGAAGTTTTTTAATGATTTAATTGTAGGGGGAATCTTTCTTTTAGCTGGTAATCAACCTGCAAATAGAATTGCAAAATGGAATGGTTCCGCTTGGTCTCCTCTTGGTAACGGTACTGATAATATTGTTTACGCAGTCCATACTTATGATGGTGTTTTAAACGTTGGTGGAGTATTTAATAATGCAGGAGATTCGCTCGTCTACAAAATAGCTCGATGGGGTGCTGTTCCTGGATTACCTGTACTTGTCTCTCCTCTACCAGGGACTACGGGAACCTCCTTGACTCCAATTCTCGATTGGCAAAATACACCGTATGCTGTTGATTACAGGCTTAAGCTCGCTTCTGATCCTAATTTTATTAATCTTGTTATCGACCAGCTCGGAATCACGCAATCACAATTCCAGGTACCGAGCGGCTTGTTGACAGGCGGTTCCACATATTTCTGGAGAGTATGGGCAAGAAATGGATTAGGTAATAGCGCCTACTCATTAATTTGGTACTTTACACCTGTCATAACAAATTTAAGCAATAACGGGGGAAATATACCGACTGAATATAAACTATATAATAATTTCCCGAATCCATTTAATCCGACTACAAAAATAAAATTCGATATTGTAGACCATACAAACGTAAAGCTTACAGTTTTTGATATGTTAGGGAAAGAGGTCGAAACACTGGTTAATACTTCGCTCCCTGCGGGTAGTTATGCGTACGAATTTACGGAGAAGAATCTTACAAGCGGTGTATATTTCTATCGTATCGTAACCGATAATTTCACCGATACGAAGAAAATGCTGCTCATAAAATAATTTTTTAAAATATGTTGTAATAGAAAAAGACAGTTCATTTAAGGACTGTCTTTTTTATTAACTCATTCCATCGTTTTACATTATATCGTTCCAACGTTTTACGTTTGCCGTAGGCATTCCTACGGAAGGGATGCATTGTGAAAGGAAACTCACCCAGCCTTAGCTGCACCGC
>CAYYJH010000051.1:0-21921 GCA_964472195.1 uncultured Ignavibacteriaceae bacterium
TAATTTGAAATTTAAAGTGTCATATCAAAGTCTACTTTCAAAACTTCCTTTAATCCTTCTCTGTATGGTCTTGGATTATAACCAGGCATCAGGCTTTTTAGGAAAGTTATGTCAGTTCTTTTTTCATACGTACCATCGGGTTTAGTTGTATCCCATTCTATTTCGCCTTCATATTTGAAAACTTCTTTTGCAATATCTATGTATTCTTTTATTGAGTTATCAAATCCTGTACCTATGTTTACAATCTTAGAGTCATTATAATTATTCATTAAAAAAATTAATGCATCGGCACAATCATCCACGAACAGTGCTTCTCTGCGGGGTTTACCTGTACCCCAGAATTTTAATTTTGCACCATTCTTTTTAGCATTTACAAATTTTTGGGTCAATGCTGCGATAAAGTGACCGCTTTCAAGATTATAATTATCATTTGGACCGTACATGTTTGTGGGCATTGCAGCGATAGCGTTTATTCCGTACTGCTTTCTGTAGAGTTCGCAAGCAATTACTCCCATTCCTTTAGCTACAGCGTAGCCCTTGTTAGTTTCCTCCAGTGGACCCGCCATGAATCGGCTTTCATTAATCGGTTGGGGATTCTCTTTCGGGTATATGCAAGTTGAACCTGTGTAAAGAATTTTACTTTTTGGTATGCAGTTTTTCATAGCTTCTATGACATTCAAAATCATCAATGCATTCTGATAAAGGAAATCTGCTTGCCGCTCGCTGTTAGCTTTGATTCCTCCGACAAGACCAGCTACCATAAAAATATATTCCGGGTGTTCCTTTTTAAAGTACTCTTCAATTTCGTTTATGCTCATCAGATTGAAACCATCTTCCTTGGATAGTGTGTTTACATTATTAAATCCCTGCTTTCCTAATTGTCTTAGGATAGAGCTGCCCAGCATACCGGTACCACCGAAAATTAATATTTTACTATTCTTATCCATCAAGGTTTTAATTTTTTAAATTATTTATTTAACTTTGCATCACTAATATTTTTCTTTCTGTCATTTCTTCGATTGCATATTTTATTCCTTCACGTGCATTACCTGATTGCTTAACACCTCCATAAGGCATAGAATCCATTCTGTAAGTAGCAACATCGTTAATTACAACACCGCCCACCTCTATGTTCTTATACGCAAAGAGAGCATTATTGATATTGTTTGTGAAGACTCCTGCCTGGAGACCAAAATCCGAAGCGTCAACTTCTCCAACTGCTTCTTTGAAATTGCTAAAAGGTTTAATTGTCATGAATGGAGCAAAAACTTCCTTACAGTTTACGTTTTGGCTCTTGTCTACATTTGTCATGATAGTTGGTTCGAGTAATGCAGATTCTCTTTTGCCTCCAATGAGTATTTTACCTCCAGATTCGACAGCATCCGTAATCCAGCTCTCGATTCTTTTTGCTTCTTTTTCATCAATCATAGAACCAACAATTGTATCCTCTTTGAAAGGGTCACCCACTATCAGCTTTTTCGTTTCGTTGAGTAGTAATTCCTGAAACTTTTCGTAAACTTTTTCGTGTACAAAAACCCGTTGTACTGAAATACAGCTTTGTCCGGCTTGAGCAAAAGCTCCTAATGCGATTTTAGATGATGCTAAGTTAATATCTGCGGATTCATCGACAATGACACCGGCATTTCCACCAAGCTCCAGTGATGTTTTTTGATATGTAACCTTTTTCTTTATACCCCAGCCAACAGCAGGGCTTCCTGTAAAGCTGATAAGTTTAACTCTATCATCGGTCAAGAATTTTTCTGTTTCACTTCCGGAAGATGTAATGACATTAATTGGACAATAGTTCAATCCCATTTCCTCACAACATTCTTTTATTATTCTACCAAGTTCAATACCGCAGCATAGAGAAGATGAAGCAGGCTTAAGGATAACTGTGTTCCCGGAAGCTAATGCGGGTGATATTTTATGTGCAGCTAAATTAACCGGGAAATTCCATGGAGTGATCGCAAAAATAATTCCCAGAGGGAATCTCTTTATGATACCAATTTTATTCTCAGACCCTTTCAAAAGATCAAGGTCTAACACTTCACCTTCAATGCGTTTTACTTCTTCACTTCCAAGTTTAAACGTTAATACCGCCCTGTCTATTTCGATTCTCGAAAACTTGATAGGTTTACCGGTTTCGAGTGTTATTAAATATGCAAGATCTTCTTTTTGTTCAGAAATCTTATTCGATATTTTTTCGAGAAGAGAAGACCTCTGATATGCAGGGGTGTTTTTATATTTTGAAAAAGTTTCTGCTAAGTATTTTAAAGAAGTTTCTATTTGCTCTTTGTTTGTTTTATAAACTTGTTTAACGACTTCTTTATTGAAAGGGTTAACAATTTTAACTACTTCATCGGAGGAAGTAAATTCGTTCTTGATTAAAAACTTTTCAATTTGCATGATCAAAAATATTTTGATTTAAATTAATAATTAAAATATACATTTAATAGTAAATTTAAATATTACAGGAGTAAAGGTATATGATAAACCGATGAATTTAAGAAATTTTTATACAGTAATACTTTTATAATTTTATAATGTGAAATATATTTTTATCTTAAAGTAAATTAAAAATAAGACTATGGCTGAAAAACCTACACAAAATCTGCCAGAAGCAAAGGTGCCGTTAACTTCGTTAATGGAGATTGCCGGTAATCTAATTGATTATGCAGGGTTATTACCTCCGTTGAGTTTACCTGTAGTTCAAGCTTTTGAAAATTATATGTCATATCGGAATGGTGATTATAACTGGATGTTGTCGAGTTTTGTTTGCCCTATCGATAAACTGCCCGAATTATCCAAATTGTTAAATGTTAAATACAAAGATGAAGATGGAATAAAAATTACTGTTTCAGGAAGGGAAGGGGATACGGAAAAGGAGTTTGTCAGTAAGTTAACAGAGGACATAGTACACTGGAAAGATTTTGCTGAATCATATAAAGGTAATGTCATTACGGATTCTTTTGTATGCAAACTTCCAGTAGAAGTTATAAGAACACATGATGTAAAGACTTTATCATCGATAATTTTGTTGATCTCAAAGCTTGTATCTGATAATATTGAGAATTCGGTTAAGATTTTTTTAGAGGGTGATATGACAAATAAGTGGAAGCGAAATGTGAAGATGGTCATTGATGCTATTAAGACACACAACTTGATGCTCAACGATATGAATTTTGCATTAAGATTAGGAGATGCAAACGCATCGGAAATTCCCGAGCCAAAACAGATTGTTTATATTATCCGGGAATGTCTGAAAAGGGAGATAGTTATGAAAATTACAGGGGGTATGCAATATCCGGTAAGACGATTTGCTGAAAGCATTCAAACTAAAACGCATGGTTTTTTAAATGTTTTAGGTTCTGGCGTTATTGTAATGAGGCACAACATTTCTAATCATGGTTTGGTTGAATTATTAAATAATGAAAAAGCGGAAAACTTCACTTTTACAGATGAATGTTTCTCCTGGCAAGACTGGGAAATAAATCTAAAAGATATTAAATATTCCAGAAAATATTTAATGACCTCTATGGTAAGCAGTTACTTTGAAGAAGCAGTGGAGGGATTGAAAGTGAAGGGATTGTTGTAGGATTAGTAATAATTATAGAAGGAAACAGCATTATTAGTATATAACAGGTTGTGTCTTCAGTTTGCAGATGGTTTTACAAATTATGACTTGTAATTATTATTTTTCTCAAGTAATTTAGCCATCTATGATACCATTTTTAATTACAATATTAGTTTTTGTTTGCATTTTATTGATAACAGTAATATTGATGCAGGCTTCAAAAGGCGGCGGACTTATCGGAGCTATCGGTGGTACGAATGTTAGTACTATGTTTGGTGCGAGGCGTACATCAGATTTCCTATCAAAGACAACTGTTGTACTTGCTGTAATATTTTTACTATCATCCTTATTGCTTAATTTATACATAAGTAACATGACTGATACATCGGAAAGTATAATTCAGCAGCAAAGTGGGTCGCAGCAGCTTCCTCCTCCAACGGCTCCTCCGCAGAATCAGCTCCCGGGAGGAGATCAAACTAATCCGGAGACTAATCCGAATAATCCACAGACAAATCCGGATGGAAGCAATGAAACGAACAATCCAGCTCCTTAAAATTGTATAAAATTGATTTTTATTTGTAAGTTCGTGGTAATCCACCCCTGCGGGGAAAAACTTATACCAGGCATTCTGTTAATCCGGGATGCTTTTTTTGTTTTATCACTAATGATTTTAATTTCAGTGTTTTCTTTTTTGCTTCCGTTTTGTTCAGCTTCAGCACAGTCATTAAATGAAGTGAATGTTAATGAAGACATTGAAAATATTAATAGTAAAGGTTTCTTTAAATCCGAATTAAGACATAAAGTTTTGTATGATACAATTGATACAAAAAGTTCGAAGAAGTTCGTAATGAAGAAATCTCCATGGACAGCAGTTGCTTTGTCAGCTGTTCTCCCAGGTCTCGGTCAGTTTTATAATGAATCGTATTGGAAAATCCCAATAATTGCTGCCGTAGGAGGATATTTTGGATTCGAGATTATAAGGAATAATAATAAGTTTCTTGAATACCGTGATAAGTATGCTGAATCTCAAAAAGATACTTTGTCAGGACTAAATCCCGTATATAAAGATTTTAGGGAGTTTTATAGAAACCAAAGAGATCAATTCATTATTTATTTTGGGCTTTTATATCTTGTTAATCTTTTTGATGCATATGTAGATGCACATCTTTATGATTTCGATGTCAGCGATGAAGTAAAAATAGGTTTTTTAAAATATGGAAAATTATTTAGGATAGATTATTATTTTTAGTATCAAATAAACTTTTATTAAATTCAAGTTATAACATATAATATGCGTGTTTATATAGAAAAGATTTCTGATTATGTTGATCAGGAGATCACATTAAAGGGATGGCTTTACAACATGAGGTCTGCCGGGAAGTTGATGTTCCCACAGATAAGAGATGGCTCGGGAATAATACAGGGAGTTGTATCAAAGAATGATGTATCGGAAAAAGTATGGGAAGATTTTTCTAAGTTAACACGGGAATCTTCTATAATTGTAAAGGGTAAAGTTGCAAAGCATCCCAAAAGAGAAAACGTGTTTGAAATCCAGATCAATGACATTGAGGTCATACAAATAGCAGAACCATATCCGATTACTCCCAAAGAGCATGGTGTTGAATTTTTAATGGACAGAAGACACCTGTGGCTAAGGGCTCCAAGGCAGGCTGCTATACTCAGAATCAGAAGTGAAATCATACAGGCAATACGGGATTATATGTACAATAACGGATTTGTTTTGTTCGATACACCGATATTTACACCCAATGCATGCGAAGGAACATCCACGCTTTTCTCCACCGATTATTTTGATCTCGGTCAGGCTTATTTATCTCAATCCGGGCAGCTTTATGCAGAGTCTGGAGCTATGGCATTAGGAAAAGTCTATACACTCGGTCCTACGTTTAGAGCAGAATATTCGATGACAAGAAAACACATCACTGAGTTCTGGATGATGGAACCTGAGATGGCATATTATGACCTCGATGATAATATGGATTTGATAGAAGATTTTTTGGAATATGTGGTACAGAGGGTAATAAAAGTAAGAAAGACAGAACTTGATCTCTTAGAAAGAGACATCAACAAACTAGAGAAGATAAAAAAACCTTTCCCAAGAATCACTTACGAGGAAGCTGTCAAAATCCTCAACGAAAAGGACATTCCATTATACAAAAAGACAGTGGATGGTGAGGAACAGATAAGACCATTTCCTTATGGTGAAGATTTCGGTGCTCCTCACGAAGAAGCAATTGTTGAAGATTTTGACAAACCTGTTATGGTTCACAGGTGGCCATCAGAAATAAAGGCTTTTTATATGAAACGTGATCCTAAAAACCCAAAGTTATCACTTGGAGTCGATGTATTAGCCCCGGAAGGATTCGGTGAAATCATAGGTGGTTCACAGAGAGAAGACAATTTAGAATTATTAATCGAGAGAATAAATCAGCATGGTCTTCCTATGGAGGCTTTCGAGTGGTATCTTGACTTGCGTAAGTTCGGTAGTGTTCCTCACTCAGGTTTTGGATTAGGCATTGAAAGGTTTGTCAGCTGGATTTGTAACCTTGAGCATATCAGGGAAGCGATTCCTTTTGCAAGAAGACCGAATAGAATTACACCATGATGAGGGAATTATTTTGCAACAGATGATGTAAATACAATAAAGGGAATATAATTTCAGTATTATGAGAACAATAATTATAGATGCAAATAATCTTTTGTACAGGGTTTTTAAGAATAAAAAAGTACAAAGTAAAAACGATAGTGAGCGTTTATCACTTGTTGAATCAGTTAAGTCACGACTCGGAAATCGTAATAAAGTAATTTTTGTGTTTGATGGTCATGGTGATTCCAATACTTCCTCCATTATCTTTTCGGGTAATAAATCAGCCGATACATTAATATTAAAGTTTATAGAAAACTTTAGAAATCATAAATTATTAACAGTCGTAAGTTCTGATAATGAAATTAAGAGATTTGCGAATGTTTGCGGTTGTAAAGTTCAAAGTTCTGAATTGTTCTGGCAAATCATAAACAATCCTGCAAAAGATAAAAACATTAACCAGCTTTTTCTTTATGACGAGGATGAGAAGCCTTCCGGAATGAACAGGAAAGATCTTAATGAGTTCAGAAAATATTTTACGTAAGGGATTTTTCCTATAGTTAATGCATTTATAAGATTTGTTTGCTTTTTCTTTTTTAATATAATATGAGTTCTTAGTTTACTATATTTATTTTATTCAATTAAGAGATTTGCACTAAGACAATTTATAATTTATGTCAATTAATTTCGAAGAAGTTCAGGATTTATTAAACAAATATATAAAGAACGAAAATCTCAAGAAGCACTGTTATGCAGTTGAATCCTGCATGAGATATTATGCAAAGAAATTGGGAGAGGATGAAAACAGGTGGGCATGTGCAGGTTTACTTCATGACCTTGATTGGGAAATGTATCCGGATACACATCCTAATACTGCCGTTCCGATTTTCGAAGAAGCGGGATATGATAAAGATTTCATAGATGCAATATTGGGACATGCTTATCCCGAAAGAACGAACGTTCCGCGTGATTCTGAAATGTCGAAATATCTTTTTGCGTGTGATGAAGTTACAGGCTTTGTAGTTGCTTATGCTCTTATGAAACCCGGAGGGCTTAATGAGGTACAATCAAAAGGTGTAAAGAAAAAGATGAAAGATAAAGGTTTTGCAAGGAATGTTAATCGTGATGACATTCGAACGGGTGCAGAAGAGATTGGACTCGAACTTACAGAACATCTGGACAATATTATTGAGGCAATGAAAAACGATGAACGCTTAGGTTTATGATTATTATATTAATAGAGTAATTATATATTTTATTTTCAAATGGCAATAATTAGCACAAAAAATATTACAAAAGAGTTTCCAGCTAAGAGTTTTTCTAAGGAGAGAATAACTGCTCTGAATAAATTTACGTTTAATGTAAATGAGGGTGTGATCTTTGGATTGTTGGGACCCAACGGAGCCGGAAAAACCACTCTTGTTAAAGTATTACTTGGAATACTCTTCCCAAATGAAGGTGAAGCTCAGATTTTTGAGAAGGATATAAGCGATGAAAGTATAAAGTCTAAAATTGGTTATCTTCCTGAAAACCATAAATTTCCTAATTATCTAAATGGTGAGCAGGTTTTGCGGTATTTCGGCAAGCTCAGCGGGATGAGTGATAGTGATGCTAAGAAAAAAACCGAAGAATACCTAAAACTTGTTGATATGGAGAAATGGAAAAAAACGAAGATAAAAAAATATTCAAAAGGTATGATGCAGAGGCTTGGTATGGCGCAGGCATTGATAAATGATCCTGAATTGATATTCCTCGATGAGCCTACGGATGGTGTTGATCCTATTGGGAGAAAAGAGATACGCGATATACTTTCTAATTTAAGGTCGCTTGGGAAGACTGTTTTTCTCAACTCGCACCTTTTAAGTGAGATAGAGCTCATTTGCGACAGGGTTGCTATTCTTAATAAAGGAGTATTGATTAGAGAAGGCAGCATAGAGGAAATGACAACATCCAAAGATAATTATAAATTTGTTACATCAGAAATGAGTGAAGAAGTTGTGAATGCTATTTTAACAAAACATAAAGCAGTTCTTCAGAGTAACCATGAATTTCAATACAGGTCAGAGGATCTGAAAGGAGTTAATGAGGTAATAGATTTTTTAAGGTCGAAGAAAATTTTGATACAGGACGTAACAAAAGAAAAAAACACTTTAGAAAGCATGTTTATAAATTTAATTGAGCAGCAATCAGAAGAGCAACAAAACAAAAAAACTTGAACAAGTTAATATGAGAAAAGTATTATGATCTTTTTAACATTAATATTAGGAACATTAAGGGAAGCTATAGCAAAGAAGATATTTCTCGGTTTCTTTGCAATATCAACAATCATTATTCTTGTTTTTCTTCTGGTTGTAAATGTTGATTCAGTTGAGGGAATGGTGGATGTAATGGAGTCCACCGGGGATGATGCAGTTAGACAATTAGTGATTGGTTTTCAAATTGTCATGTTAAATATTTCTTATTTACTTATCATTACATTTTGTTTAATTTCAGTTTCGTCATTCATTCCTTCTATGCTTGAGAAAGGTAACATCGATCTACTATTATCAAAACCAATTTCCAGGGCAAAGATTATTTTAGGAAAGTTTTCCGGAGGAGTTGTACTAATATTTTTTAGCCTTGTTTATTTGATAGGGTTTGTGTGGTTAATTCTTTCAGTAAAATCCGGGTACTGGCATTTTCCTTTTCTATATTCTATTCTGTGGCTCACTCTATCTTTTGCAGTAATATATTCTTTTGTAATATTTCTGGGACTTACAACAAAAAGTTCTATACTTACAATAATTATTACACTATTTCTTGTTTTTATTATTTCACCTTTCCTTAGTGTAAGAGAAGAAACTGTGTTTACCTTTATTAAGAACGATGTGTTTAAATTTGTCATAAATTTCTTTTATTATATTCTTCCAAAACCATCCGATATAAATACTATATGTGCTAACATCATAACAGGTGAACCTATAAAATCCTATCAACCCATAATAACCTCTCTGCTGTTTATGGTTACAATGCTTTCAGTTTCGATTTTATATTTCAGGAAAAGAGATTACTAATTTTTAATTAATAATTTCATAAAGCAAAGATGAAAACTTTGAAACAATCAAATATATTAATTTTATTTTTGTTTCTTTCATCCCTGTTCTATTTTTCATGTGATAAAAAACCAATCCCCGAAGAACTCCCGGCATCAGTCAGAAAAAACCTTACTTTACTACAGGAAGATCCGCAGTTTGTTATGTATATGAATTTCAGAAGTATGCGAGTGACTGATTTCTGGGAAAATAATATTTCTGATTCCTTGATGAATGCGGAGAGAACATTCGGTAGTATTCTTAGTACATTTAAGATAGCAACCGGAGCATCGATTTCCGAAGGTCTGGATGAGTTTTATTATTCAAACTCATGGATGGGGGAAAATGCAATTGTACTTAAGGGAGTTTTTGATTTGAACAGATTAAATTCTTTTCTGGAAAAAGACACTTTGTTTTCGAAGAATGAATATGAGAACGGTGTTACGATATACATGCACAGTAATAATAATCTTTATTTTTTCTTTAAAGATAACTTTACTTTATGTGCGAGTAATTACATGAAGCAAATCGATAAGATGATTGCAGTTCAGGATACTTCAAATACCGGTCTTTTATTGAACAGAGGTTTGTTAAGAGCCATAGAAGGAACTAATTATAAGAGCGATTTATGGATGGTCTCCACAGAACAATCTTTCATAAGGGGTATCTTTGTTAATTTTGTTGAGTCAAAGATAGGAGACGCATCAGGAGAAACCCGGCGTGAGCTGGATTCTTTACTCTATGAAGAAGAGGGTAAAGATTCAGTATCGAAAGAAGAAGATTTGGTAATTAACAAACTGTACAAAGGTATTAATGAAATTTCTTTTTCAGCTAAAATGACAGAAGACCTTAAATTTATTATTCAGTTCGAATGTGTAAACGAGACAACATCCCGCTATTTGGAAAAGGTTTTAAGCGGTATGATCACAATGTCGAGGCTAAGTTCTGCATTCAGGGAAGATCATAAACCATCGGTTACAGAAAATATTCTGGAAAGTATAGATATAAACAGGTATGACAGTTCTGTTTATATCAACATATTAATAACTGGTGAAAACATTGCTGATTTCAGGAAGAATGTGCTCTTAACAAAACCGGATTAATTTCTAAACAACCCTATTTCTTACTTAAAAATTTTTCAGCCATAAGAACATCGTCCTCGCTTCCTATGAAAAGTGGTGTTCTTTGATGCAGTTCCGTTGGTTCAATCTCAAGAATTCTTTTTTTACCGTTCGTACCTCTTCCACCTGCTTGTTCAACAATGAAGCTTAATGGATTTGCTTCGTACATAAGTCTTAGTTTACCATTCTTGTTCTTTGAATCAGCGGGGTAAATAAATATACCTCCGTATAAAAGATTACGATGGAAATCTGCGACCAAAGAGCCAACGTATCTTGATGAATAAGGTCTTTGAGTATCCTTATCTACTTGTTTAATATAATTAATATAATCCTGTACTCCTTTAGACCATTTCGAAAAATTACCCTCATTCACTGAATAGATCTTTGACTTTTTAGGTGTTTGAATGTTTTCGCTGCTTAGTAAGAATTCACCAACACTTGGGTCCAACGTAAAGCAATGCACACCTTTGCCAGCAGTATATACTAAAACCGTGCTGGAACCGTACACAACATACCCAGCAGCTATTTGATGGACTCCTTTTTGAAGACAATCTTCAATGGTTCCAGGTCCACTTTCTGATTTTCTCTTGTAAATAGAGAATATTGTCCCTATAGATATATTTGCATCGATATTAGATGAGCCATCTAAAGGATCACAATGAACAACATATTTGTTTGGTATGAAGTTAATGGAATACTTTTCTTCAATAGGTACGAAAGTATCTTCCTCCTCTGAAGAGAATGCGCAAACATGTCCCCCAGTATTTAAAGTGTATGTTAATGTATCGTTTGCATATACGTCCAGCTTTTTGACCTCTTCACCCTGAACATTAACATCACCGGTGAATCCTAAGATGTCGATAAGTCCTGCTCTGTTAACTTCCTGAGAGATAACTTTACATGATAGGGCAATATCGGACAGCAAGTTTGAGAGCTGCCCCGTAGCTTCAGGGAATTTACGTTCCTCGTCAATTATGTGTCTATAAAATGTTTTAAAATTTGTTACCATTTCGTTTGTTTTTGATTTGTTTATAAAATTTATTTGTTACATTAAAATTTCAATAGCATTATTTATTTTTTCAACTCCGACAATCTCAGCTTTGAATTTCTTTTTGTAAATATTTTTCAAATTCCCTTTAGGAATTATTATTTTTTTAAAACCAAGTTTGGTTGATTCGGTAATTCGTTTATCGATGTAAGAAATAGTTCGGATTTCTCCTGATAAACCAATTTCACCGAGCATGACTGTTTCAGAATCGATAGGAATATCTTTAAATGAAGAATATATACTCATACCGATAGCGAGATCAATTGCGGGTTCGTCTATTTTAACACCGCCAGCAATGTTTAAGAAAATATCAGATTTATTAAGGAATAATCCCAGTTTTTTTTCGAGAACAGCAATAATTATGTTTAACTTTTTGTAATCAAAGCCCATTGACGTTCGTTGAGGAATACCATAGTTCGTTGAGGTTACAAGAGCCTGAACTTCAATCAGGATCGGTCGTGTTCCCTCGAGCGAAGCAGAGATAACACATCCGGAGGCGCCATAATTTCTTTGTGATAGGAATACCTCACTTGGATTTAATACTTCTTTCAATCCTTTATCAGTCATTTCGAAAATGCCTATTTCATTTGTAGAGCCAAAACGGTTCTTAATTCCTCTTAATATTCTGTAGAAATGAGTTTTTTCGCCTTCGAATTGTAGAACAACGTCTACCATATGCTCGAGAACTTTCGGGCCTGCGATAACTCCATCTTTTGTAATATGTCCGACTATGAAGACCGGAATGTTTTGAGATTTCGAAATTTTTATTAACATTGCTGTTGACTCACGAAGCTGCGTTATCGTACCGGGCGCACTATCTAATTCCGGATGGTAAATAGCCTGTATTGAATCTATTACTATCAAATCAGGTTTCTCTTTTTCGACTACTGCATCTATTATTTCGAGGTTAGTCTCGGATAAAATATAAAAATTCTTAAGGTTGTAGTTCAATCTTTCGCATCGGAGCTTTATCTGAATCCCGGATTCCTCACCGCTTACATATAGAATTTTCTTTGCTTCGAGGTTATTTGCAATTTGAAGCATAAGAGTTGATTTTCCAATTCCCGGATCACCGCCAATTAATATAACTGATCCCGTAACAACACCTCCCCCAAGAACTCTATCAAATTCTGTTATACCTGTTTTAAACCTAACGCTGTCAATTTGGGTAATATCGGAAATCGACTTAAGGTCGGCTGATTGTTTTAGGAGTGAAGACGATCTGTTTGAAGTTCTTTTATCTTTATCGATGATTTCTTCAATAAGAGTGTTCCATTCATCACAATCAGGGCATCTACCAATCCACCTGGGAGTAGAGTATCCACAATTTTGACATACATATTTAGTCTTTACTTTTGCAGGCATAAAACATTAACTATGTAATTGTTTAAATCAATATAAACAATTTAAAAAATATATTGAAGAAGCAAACTTTAAATGAAAGTTTATTTCACACAATTATTGAGGAAGTCCTTCTTTAAGAATAAGATATAGTGAATATTATTTTTTATATTCGTTCAGATAACCTTTTGCTTGAGCGATATAAGTTTTTAAATTCCCTTCTAAATTTGGATTTAATTTTATTGCTTGTTCCCAATCTTTCAAAGATTGTTCAATGTTAAGTGCAGAATTGAAATTTGCAAAGCCTCGGTTTACATATGCATCTGCAAAATTTGAGTCGAGTTGTATTGCAACATTAAAATCATTAATCGCTTCATTATAATCCTTTAAATTCGAGTATGCATAACCCCTTGCATTAAAAATAACCGGGTTAGCCGGATCCAGTTCTATAGCTTTATTGAAATCATTAATTGACAGGTCATAATCACCCACACTTGAATATGTGAATCCTCTGTTAATATATGCGTCTTTATTGTTCAGGTCTAATTCGATTGCCCTGTCATAATTGCCAAGTGCTTCAGCATATTTTTTAATATTTGCATACGCATAACCTCTTGCGTTAAAATATGTTGAATTATCATAATTGAGTTTAATTGCATTACTGAAATCCTCTATTGCTTTGTAATAATCTTTTAGATTTGTATTTGCAAAACCTCTGTTTGAGTATGCTTCTTCGTATTCAGGATCGATGTTGATAGCATTCGTGTAATCATTAACAGCCTTGTTGTAATCTTTCATAACAGCATAGATGTAACCTCTCCGGTTGAAATATTCGGCTTTAGTTTGATCGAGTTCAATTGCTTTGTTGAAATCTTCTAACGCTTTCTTATATTCGTTTAAAGTGATAAATGCATAACCACGAGCATCGTAATATGCAGCATTGTTTGGGTTGAGGTCAATAGATTCATCAATGTCTTCTATTCCTTTTCTGATATCATTTTGTGCGATATAAAGTTTTCCGCGTTGATAGTATGCTTCAGCATTATCGGAATTGTGACCTATCGCTATGTTAAAGTCTTCCAACGCCTTAGCATATTCTTTCTTATTAAATTTTTCTATTCCGCTCTCGAGGAATTTATCCGATTCAACTGGGTTTTTTGGTTTGCAGCCGTTTAAAGAATGAAATCCTGCAAAGATTAAGATTACTAACAGTGTTTCTAAAATCCGTCTATAGTGATTGTTTAAATGTGAATTCATTTTACTATCCTAATTTAATGTTAATGAATTATGAACTCAATTAATATTTAACGAAAATGAGTACCTGAAATATAAAAAATTCTTTAAGTTAATTTAAGTGGGAAATAAGTGGAGTGAAGAAATTGTAAAACTAAGAACTGACATAGGAGAATTAAACTTATCATTTCGAAATGACTAGATTGATTTGTAATACTATAGAATTTTATATTGATTTTTCAGTATATCTTATTACATTATAGCATTATTTAATTAAAGAATTATCATAAACAAATTTATTATATATTTTTATTTTTATTTGTTAATTAATAAAAGCAACAGAAATGGTAGAATGTGTTTTATGTGGTTACGAAATCTCTTTACCGGAAGATACAGAGATTGGTGAATTGATTCCCTGCGCTGAATGCGGCTCTGAGATGGAAGTCACCGGTATTAATCCTTATACTATTAAAGAAGCACCACAGGAAGAAGAAGATTGGGGTGAGTAAAATAATCAAAGTCATGGGAATTATAATTGGTGGCATACTGTAGTGTGAATGTAGTTTCGTTGAATATGTTTATCTTTTATCACTGACTGATTAATAAATCTTGTTGTGATTACCTTGAGGTTGATGATTTTCTTATCACTACTATTATCATAACCAGGATTTAATTTGATTATAATATAAAAATTTAAAAAGCAATTTAGCAATGAATATAAGAATTGGATTTTTGCATTCGCTTGTTCGTCCAGAAGAGAAGTATTTAATCAAGGAATTAAAAGCGAGGCGTAATGTTGAATGCAATATGATTGATGATCGGAAGCTATATTTTAAACTTGGACAAAAAGATTTTAATGCAGATATTATATTAGAAAGATGTATTAATCATTCCAGAGCCTTACATGCATTACGACTTTTCGAATCCTTTGGCTTACGGTGTGTTAATACATCAAAAGTTGCTACTATATGTGGTGATAAACTGCTGACATCTATAGCTCTTTCTGAAAATGACGTACCTCAGCCGGAAGTTAGGGTAGCGTTTACTGAAGATTCTGCTTTACAGGCAATTGAGGATTTAGGATATCCAGTAGTATTAAAGCCAGCAGTTGGGTCTTGGGGAAGGTTATTAGCAAAAATTAATGACCGTGATGCAGCAGAAGCAATTTTAGAACATAAAACAATTCTCGGTTCATACCATCATTCGATTTTTTATATTCAAAAATATATTCAAAAAAACGACCGGGATATTCGTGCTTTTGTTATTGGGGATAAATGTGTTGCCGCAATTTATCGAAATAGTGAGCACTGGATTACGAATACTGCCCAGGGAGCAATAGCGAGTAATTGCCCAGTTACAGAAAAACTGAATGATATTGCCGTTAAAGCTGGGAATGCAGTTGGGGGAGGAGTTGTTGCTGTTGATTTATTTGAAGTAGATGAAGGATACATTGTTAATGAGGTAAATTATACGATGGAATTTAGAAATAGTATTAGCACAACTGGAGTTGACATTCCGAAGTTGATAATCGATTATGTTATAAAAGTAGCGGAGGAGATATAAATTGGATAAGATAACAGTGACTATTGTTGGTGCATCGGGGTATACAGGTGGGGAATTGTTACGATTGATGCTTTTCCATCCAAACGTGGAGATAAAGCAAGTATCTTCTGAGAGGTTTGCAGGAAAGCACATCACACGTGTTCATCCGAATTTAAGAAAAATTACACAAATGATGTTTTGTAACCAATCTGAAATTCAAAACTGTGATGTTCTATTTGCATGTTTACCGCATGGCTCATCAACCCGTAGTATGAATCATTATAAATCTTTAGCTAATAAGGTCATTGATCTTAGTGCAGATTTCAGGTTAGACAATAAAGATGGATTTGTTTACGGTATACCAGAATTACATCGTGAGGAAATGAAACGAACTAATTATGTTTCCAGCGCCGGGTGTAATGCAACTGCTTCAATTTTAGCTTTATATCCATTTTTTAAAAATAATCTTGTCGAGCTTGATAAAACGGTTGTGGAAGTTAAGGTTGGTTCCAGTGAAGCTGGAAATAAAGTAAGTGAAAGCTCTCACCATCCTGTTCGTTCCGGTGCAGTGCGGTCATTCATGGCAACTAATCACAGGCATGTGAAAGAGATCATTCAAGAACTTAGTTTCGGAAAAGAAATCCAGATTCATTTTTCAGCAACTGCTATTGAGATGGTACGTGGTGTGCTGGCAACCTGTCACGTGTTTTTAAATCAAAATTTCAATGAAAAAGATGTTTGGAAATTATATCGATCTGAATACGGTAAGGAACCGTTCATTAGAATAGTAAAGGATAGGGAAGGTGTTTATCGCTACCCCGAACCAAAATTATTAATCGGTTCGAATTATTGCGATATAGGGTTTGAAAAAGATACTACTAATCGTTTAGTAATTATCAGTGCAATCGATAATTTAATGAAAGGTGCTGCCGGTCAAGCAGTTCAGGCTTTCAACATTATGAATGGTTTCGAAGAGACTCTCGGATTAACTTTCCCTGGCTTGCACCCAATATAGAATTTAGTTATATCAAGATAAAATCATGTGTAGATTACTGCTCGTTAAATCACAAACCGAATTTTCTATTTCAGAGCATCTCAATGAGTTTGCAGTAATTTCAAAAAACTGTAGGGAATTCCAGGGACATGGTTGGGGCTGTGCTTATTTAACGAACGGTTCATGGAAAGTCTACAAGAATATAAAACCAATCTGGGAAGATAACTTTGAACAATTTGATAAAACTACTCTTTTAATTGCTCATGCTCGAAGTGCTTTCCACAACGAGGGAATTCAAATAGATAACAACATGCCATTTCAAAAGAATGATATAATTTTTATTTTTAACGGTGAATTACACGGTGTTCGAATAAAAGAACAGGGACGAATTGGTGCAGAGAAAATATTCAATTTTATTCTTCGGTTTCATAAAATAAATCTGATCGAGGCTTTTAAAAAATCTTTAGACATTATTGAGAAAAAATCCAATTACGTAAAGGCAATGAATATCATTATGTCCGATAAGAAAAGCATTTATTTATCTTCAATATTTAACGAAGATGCTGACTATTTTACGATGCATACAAAGAATTTATCGAATGGATTAATTATTTGTTCAGAGCCTTATGAAGAAGAACAGGACTGGCAAAAAATTGACAATAATACAATAAGGGAGATTTATATATGATTATTATAAAAGTCGGCGGAGGAAAAGACATAAATTTAAACGGCATCGTTACCGATCTTTTAAAACTACAGGAGAAGGTAATTATTGTTCATGGTGCAAATGCTCTTCGCAATGAAATAGCTGATAAATTGAGTATAGAGCGTAAGGTAATCACTTCGGTTAAGGGGTACTCGAGTGTTTTATCCGATAAAGATGTAATTGATCTTCAAATGATGGCATATGCAGGTTTACGAAATAAGAGGATTGTCGAACTTTGTCAACAAAACGGGATTAACGCTGTTGGACTTTCGGGTTTAGATGGGAGGGTTGTGCAGGGGCAAAGAAATAAGGGCATCAGGGTTTTCGAAAACAGAAAACTTAAAATTGTTCGTGACTTTTCTGGAAAACCTAAATCAATTAATGCTGATCTTTTAAATTTATTGATGAAGAACAGTTATACACCAATTTTATGTGTTCCGATTTTAGATGAAAATAATTTTGCTATTAATTCTGAAAATGATGATATTGTTCGTGTGTTACAGGAGTACCTCAGTGCAGATACAATCATACACTTAATTGAAGCACCTGGATTTTTGGATGATGCCGGTGATATTGATTCCGTAGTAAAGAAGATTAACAAAGCTGATCTCGTACAAAAAGAAGAGCAGGTGAAAGGTAGGATGAAACGGAAGATATTAGCGCTAAGACAACTATTTGAAAAAGGTGTTGTAAAAGTAATCATAAGCGACGGCAGAACAGAACATCCTGTAGTGGATGCACTCTCAGGGAAAGGGACAGTGATTTCATGATTGATTTCAAATCAATACAGGATAAATACGAGTTAAACATATTTCCTAAAAGAGATATTGTGTTAGTAAAAGGTAAAAACTCAAAAGTATGGGATGAAAATGGAAAAGAGTATATTGATTGTATATCTGGACACGGAGTAGCTAATATCGGACACTGCAACGATAAAGTAATCGAAGCCATCGAACAACAAGCGAAAAAACTCATTACCTGTCCCGGTAGTTTTTATAATGATACTCGTGCTCTTTTAATGCAAAAATTAATATCTATTTCTCCTAAGAGTTTAAACAAAGTTTATCTTTGTAACTCAGGAGCGGAAGCAAACGAAGCTGCAATAAAGTTTTCACGATATTCCTTGAAGAAACCAAACTTTATTTGTGCGATGCGTGGTTTTCACGGTAGAACAATGGGTGCCTTAAGTGCAACCTTTAATACAAATTTTCGAAAAGATTTTGAACCTCTTGTACCGGGTTTTACTTTCGTACCATTTAACAATATTCAGAAATTAAATAATGCTATAGATGAAAAAACTGTTGGTGTAATCTTAGAAATTGTGCAAGGTGAAGGAGGTGTTAATATAGGAGAGAAGGATTATTTTTTACAAGCACAGGAACTATGTATTAAGAAAGGAGTACTGCTAATCATCGACGAAGTACAGACTGGTTTTTGCAGAACTGGAAAAATGTTTGCCAGTGATTATTTTGACCTTCAACCGGATATAATGTGCCTTGCTAAAGCAATTGCCGGTGGTTTACCTATGGGAGCGGTGCTTTGTTCAGATAAAGTTTCTATTGATGTTGGAAAACATGGTTCTACATTTAGTGGGGGTCCATTGGTTTGCGCTGCTGCAAATGCAGCAATAGACTTTATGGTTGATAATAAGCTTTCAGAAACTGCTAAAGATAAGGGTGAATATATAATCAAAAAATTGGAAAAGAAAAATTTACTGAAAATTAGGGAAATTCGTTATTTAGGTTTACTCATTGGAATTGAGTTAAGAGAAAAAGTTAAGCCATATATTTTAAAGCTTATGGAAGCGGGCGTATTAACGTTACCAGCAGGAGCAACCGTATTAAGACTTCTACCACCATTGACAATTAGTTATGAAGAATTGGATGTAGTAGCTGAAAGAGTAATTGAGGTACTCGAATAATATATTTTTCTAAGCATGATTCATTTTTCTGTGCAACTAAAAAGGACTTGCTGAACTCTTTTGTTTATTTTGCTTTCAGATATGATTTTAAATCCCTGTAGTAATTTTCGTGAGAACCAATTGTAATCAATTCTAGAACGCCTTTTTGTATTCTGTAAGAAAGAAGATATTGCATTCTTTTCATCTTAAATTTATAAACAAATATACTTTTAAAGTCTCCTTTTTTCTCTTCTCCAATATTTGGATTTATTAATGTTTTCCTTATTTGATTATCTAATGCTTTCTTCTGATCTTTATGAAATTTTTTAACTTTACGTGCAAATAACGGTGATTGGATTATTTTCATAAATTAATTTTAACCAAATTTATATTCAGTTCCCTTATCACTTTCAAGTTGTTCTAATCCTATTAGAATTTCCCTTATTAATTTATAAGACAAATCGGGATTTTCTTCGGAGATTTTTCCAATCTTTGCCCAATATTCTATTTGTCCTGTTAGGGAACGGTTTTCTACTCTTGACTGAATCTTAGCTTCATCAATTAATTTATTTGAAATTCTTACTGCAATACTCATGATAGTTTTTATAATATTTGATATGTTGCAATATAAGCCACTGTGTTGCAATTTGCAACACAGTATTTAAAAAAGCTTTTCTACTTACACTGATTGCATTTTAAGTCTTCAATGATCAACGAGATACTGATGTTATAGGATAATTGTATGATAGAATATAAGGATGTCTAATTTAATAATTATTTACTCTTGAAAAAATTTATAAGTATAAATTATTTGTAATATGCAGTAAACAAATCTTAAGAATTAGAGTACTGTTACGTGATTTTATTTTATGATAAAACAATGTAAATTAAATTTCGTAAATAATAATTAAAACCAAAATTTATTTCAAAATGAAAAATATCAATTACTATTTGAAGTTTGCAATTATAATTTTTGCAATATGTTTAATAAATATTCAGAATCAGGGATACTCGCAGGATAAAGCTGCTGAGATAGATGAGTTACTATCTCTCTACAACGAATATGAGATATTTAACGGAACTGCATTAGTTGCAGAGGATGGGGAGGTAATATTCAAGAAAGGATACGGTCTTGCTAATATGGATTGGAACATCCCAAATGAACCGGACACAAAATTCAGAATTGGCTCAATTACAAAACAATTCGTTGCTATGTTGATTATGCAGCTTGTAGAAGAAGGTAAAATTGACCTTAACGGAAAACTGACTGATTATTTGCCAGAATACAGAGAAGATACAGGGAATAAAGTAACAATACACCATTTGCTGACGCATACATCTGGAATTACTTCCTACACGAATTTACCGGGGGTCTGGCAGGATTCTTTGAGAAATCACTATTCTCAAGATGAAATGATCAAGCTTCTGCATAGTAGTGATTTGGAATTCGAACCCGGAACAGAATTTAACTATAACAACACGGGATATTATTTACTCGGTACTATAGTCGAAAAGATATATGATAAGCCATTAGAGGAAGTTCTGAAGGAGAAAATTTTCGAACCATTAGAAATGAATAACACGGGTGTTGATAGAGAAAATAGAATATTAGAAAAAAGGGCAACAGGTTACGTTCCCGGTGCTTACGTGTATGAGATTAATCCTTATATATACATGCCGAATGTCCTTGGAGCTGGAGATATGTATTCAAC
This sequence comes from uncultured Ignavibacteriaceae bacterium, assembly GCA_964472195.1. Taxonomy (GTDB): domain Bacteria; phylum Bacteroidota; class Ignavibacteria; order Tepidaquicellales; family Tepidaquicellaceae; genus BS750m-G4. The sequence goes on from CAYYJH010000051.1 coordinate 20,848, forward strand.
GGTCGAAGACCTTTACAAATGGGATAGAGCATTGTACACGGAGAAATTACTTTCTAATAAATACAAAAAAATTATGTTCACTCCTTTTCTGAATGATTATGCTTACGGGTGGGGTGTTTTCAAGGTACCTGGAAAAAATACTGATAGCACAACTGTGACGTCACACACAGGAGGAATAAATGGCTTCACTACGATAATCTTTCGAATGATTGATGAAAACAATCTCATAGTCATTTTTAATAACACAGGATCAACCCAGTTAAGAAAAATGACTGAAGGAATTGTAAGCATTCTTCATGATCTTCCTTATAATAAACCCAAAAAATCGTTTGCTAATACCTTGAGGGAAAATATCAATAATAATGGAATCGACTTTGCGATTGAAAAGTATAATACGTCAAAGGAAACAATCCAGGATGAGTATGATGTTGTGGAATTAGAGATTAATGCTTTGGGATATTTTTATTTAGGGAAAGACAAAATCAGGGAAGCGATAGAAGTGTTCAAAATTAATGTTGAAGAGTTTCCCGAGTCCTTTAATGTTTATGATAGTATGGCAGAAGCATATATGAAGAATGGTGATAACGAGTTAGCTATAAAATATTATAAAAAGTCACTGGAGATAAATCCCCAGAATACAAATGGAATTGAAATGTTGAAAAGACTTGGAGTCGATGTCGAAGCACCTGAAGAAATTAAATTATCGAGCGATGTTCTTGGTCAATATACCGGCAAATACAAATACTCATCCGATTTTTATATAACGATTACTGTTGAAGGGGAGCAGATATTTGAGCAGGCAACAGGGCAAAAGAAGTTTGAAATATTTCCTACGTCTGAGACAGAATTCTTTTTGAAAGTAGTTGATGCGAAAATAAAGTTTGAAAAAAGTGAAGATGGAAATGTAACGGGGTTTACTTTATTTCAGAACCTTATGTCAATGCCTTTTGAAAAAGTAGAATAGGTATAATGACACATCTGTCCAAAACGTTTTTATTTTTAGCAAACTTATTGTAATTAAGGTGCATTTAGAATGAATAATCACTGTAATCTAACTCATCCCCCTTTGGTTCC